>CALGAS010000148.1 GCA_937959175.1 uncultured bacterium
ATCAAGCCCGGCGGGCTCGGCCCCCTGAAGGCGGTCTACGGCTGGTCGAACCGGCCAGTCTGGGCCCAGGGCCCCGGTCGCCGGATGGACCTCCGCAAGTATCAGCTCCAGGCGATGAAGGAGGTCGACGAGCAGGAGGATCCCACCACGCCGGCTGCGGAGGTGGCGGAGATCGTCGCCGAGCTCGTCGGCCAGAAGGAGAAGGAGATCGCCCGGGCCCTCGAGCGGGTCGACTGGAAACACTGGCTGGGGGTGGCCCCGCCCCGGGAGTATTGGCCGGGGCTCTACCATCCCTTCCAGCACCGCGGCTGGTGGGACTTCGGCACCGGCGCCCTTGGCGACATGGCCTGCCATCAGCTGACCGTCCCCTTCGCCGCCTGCGGCCTGCGGGATCCGGTCTCGGTGGTGGCCCGCACCACCGGCCACGACTTCGACAGTTTCCCGGCCAGCTCGATCATCAAGTTCGAGTTTCCCGAGACGAGCGAGCGGCCGGCGATTCCCTTCTGGTGGTACGACCGCAAGGGCAACAAGCCACCGATGGAGGTCTTCGCCGAATGGGGGATCGACAAGGTCTCCGACAGCGGCGTGCTGGTCGTGGGCGAGAAGGCGGCCTTCTACAGCACCGACGACTACTGCAGTCGCTATGAGCTCAAGGCCGCCGACAAGGTCAAGGCCGACTATGAGCCGGCCGAGGATCAGGGCAAGGGCAACGACGTCAACAACATGGCGGAGTTCTTCCGGGCCAAGCGGGAGGGTGATCCGATGATCGCCAAGTCGAACTTCATCACTCGGGCCGGCCCGCTCACCGAGACGATCCTGCTGGGCAATCTCGCCGTCTGGGCCGCTGCCGAGGGAGGTCCGGAGGGCACGATGGGCGACTGGGGCGAACGCGTCGAGTGGGACGCGAACAACCTCCAAGTGACCAACCTTGCCGAGCTGAAGACGCCCGGCGTCGCGGACCTGATCAAGCCCCGCTATCCCGAGGGCTACCGGCTCGACTGAGCCGGTCGCCCGTTCCAGCCCCCCTGCCCCGCTCCGACCCCGGCCACCAGGTCGCGGCCTGCCGCTGTCGGCGACCCGACCGACCGACCCGCCCACACCAAGGAGGCCCCGATGCCCGCTTCGCTCTCTCACGTCGGCCCGTTGCAGCGGCGGGTGGCCGCCCTGCTTGCCGCTCTCTGCTTGACCACCTGGCTGCCGCGGGCCGAGGGGGTGCGAGCCGACGACGCGGCCATCGCAGCTGACGCCTCGGCCGCGGCAGCCGCCCGCGTCGCGGAACTCGGCGGCGGGGCCGCCCGCTCCGACGACGGGCAGGTGACCAGCATCTCGATCAAGGACGGCGGCGACCTTTCGACCGACGACATGCGGCTGTTCGGCTCGCTGCCCAATCTCGCCGCCCTCCAGCTGCTCAACTGCCGTTCGCTCGACGACTCGTTCATCGAGGCCCTCGGCACAGCGCCGTCGCTCCGAAGCCTGAGCGTCACCAACTCGGCCCTCACCGACGCCGGCGTGGCGGCGATCGCGGCGGCCTACCCCGATCTCGAGGAACTCGACCTCTCGAGCAACACGAACCTCACCGGCAACGCGATGCGGTCGATCGCCTCCCTCGAGAAGCTCCGCCGCCTGACGCTCATCCAGAACCGCTTCAACGACCTCCACACGCGACGGCTCAGGGGGCTGGATTCCCTGGAGGTGCTCGACCTGCGGGGCAATATGCAGACCGGCGACATGACCCTCGGCACCGTCGGCGGACTGCCGAAGCTGCGGGCCTTCAAGCACCGCAGCACGATCGTCACCGACGACGGCGTCGAGCGGCTGGCCGGAAGCGAGACCCTGGCCGCTCTCCTGATGCAAGACTTCGCGATCAGCGACGCGGCCGGCAGTCACCTGGCCGGCTGCGACTCGCTCCGTTCGCTCGAGATCTTCCGCTGCCAAGGCTTCGGCACGGCCGGCGTCTTGGCCCTGGCCGGGCTGCCGCTCGGGCGACTCACCCTCCGCGACCTGCCCGAGGTCGGCGACGACGCCTTGGCGGTCCTCGCCGAGTTGCCGCGGCTCGAGCGGCTCTCATTGCACGAGCTGACCTCGGTCGGCGACGCTGGCCTCGCCCAGTTGGCCGCCGCCGAAAACCTCAAGACGCTCGACATCTGGGCCCTGCCGGCCGTGACCGATGCCACGGCGAAGGTGATCGCCGCCCTGCCAGCTCTCGAGGAGCTCTCGATCCGCGAGACGGCGATGACCCCCGCGGCCCTGGAGACGCTCCTGACAAACGAGCGGCTCACGTCGCTGGTCTTCAAAAACGGCGACATCCCGGCCGACGTCCGCGAAAAGGTCGCGGCCAGGAAGTGGAAGAAGCTCGACCTCGGCAACTGACCGGCTCCCCGAAGACGTGCGGTCAGCCGGCCGCCGTCCGGGCCGCGGCCGCTGCGAGGTCGGGCACGCAGGCCACCGTCGCCGGCGAAAGCCCCGCAGCGGCAAGCCGATCACGCAACCGCTCCTGCATCGCCGGAGCATGGCAAAGAAGGCCGCCGGCAAGCCGCAGCGGATAGCCGCCGCCCGTCACGCCGAGGCGCCGGCCGACCGTGACGGCCTGCTGGCAGAGCAGCGTCGCCGCCTCGTCGAGAATCCCGCCGGCAACCGCGTCACCAGCGGCCGCCGCCGCCACGACATCAGCTGCGAAGGCGGCGATCGCGGCCCGGGTTGTTGTCGGGGCTGACAGCCCGGCGGGCAGGTCGCTCGCCTCGTCCACGGCAAACCTCCGGCAGGCGTCGGCCATCAGCGATGTCTCCTCGCCCCAGCCGTCGGCCATCCGCATGACGGCCCGCAGCCCTTGGGTCGCCACCCAGAAGCCGCTCCCCTCGTCGCCAACGAGCGGCCCGCGGCCGCCGCACCGCAGAAGCGAGCCATCGGGCCGGCGGCCCCAGACGATCGAGCCGGTGCCGGCGATCACCAGCACGCCCCAGGCAGGCTCGCCGTCGCCGCCGAAGGCGGGCAGGCCGTCGGGCATCACCTCGATCCTGGCAGCCAGGCCACGATCGCGAGCCCAAGTGAGCCAGCGGCTGGCCACCGTCTCGCTGCCCGCTCCCGCCAGGCCGAGGCAGGCCGCAGCCAGCGGCGTCGGCGGAATCCCGGCCGCCGCAAAGGCCTCCTCGATGGCCGCCGCCACGCTGGCGGCTGCCGGCTCGAATCCGGCCGCGTGCGCATTGGCCGGCCCCCCGTTGCCGCGGCCACGTTCACGGCAGCCTGCGCGGTCGGCCGCCGCCAGCACCGCCGTGCACCGCGAGCCGCCCCCGTCGACACCGATAACCAGCCGGTCGCTGCCGGCGGATTCAGCCTCGGGCGGCATCGCCATGCTCCGGGCCGAGGGCCTTGCGGAGGTGGCCGCCCGCCTCCGCGAGCAACTGGCGGGCGACGGCCGGCGGCACCTGCTTGAGGTGGCTGACGACCGCCGTCTTGAGCTCGCCATCGGCCTCGGTCAGCAGTTGCTCGGCCCGTGGCTCATCGACGCCGGTCAGCCGGGCCACCAGCCGCCGGCTGCGGATCATCAGCTTGGAGTTGGTCGCCTTGAGGTCAACCATCAGATTGCCGTAGGTCTTCCCTAGCCGCACCATCGCCCCGGTGGTGAGCATGTTGAGCACCATCTTGGTGGCGGTGCCCGCCTTGAGCCGCGTCGAGCCGGCGATGATCTCGGGGCCAACCTCGACGACGATCAGCTCGTCGGCGACGGCCGCCAACTCGGGCTCGGGCGTGCAGGCCAGGCCGATCGTCGGGCAGCCGAGCGACCGGGCATGGGCCAGGCCGCCGAGCACGTAGGGCGTCCGGCCGCTCGTGGCGATCCCGACCACGACGTCGCCGCTGCCGAATGACACAGCGTTGAGATCGGCGACGGCGAGCTCGGGCCGGTCCTCGGCACCCTCGACGGCGGTTGTCAGCGCGGTCGGGCCGCCGGCGATCAGCCCGATCACGAGCCCCGGCGGCACGCCGAAGGTCGGCGGGCACTCGGCGGCATCGAGCACCCCGAGCCGGCCCGAGGTGCCCGCGCCCAGATAGATCAGCCGCCCGCCGGCGGCCAGCCGGGCAGCGACGATCTCGATTCCGCGGGCGATCGCGCGCTCGGCCGCGGCAACAGCGGCAGCAACTCCCGCATCCTCGGCGTTGATCAGCCGCACCAGCCCCAGCGGATCGAGCTCATCGATCCGGGCCGAGGCCGGATTGACCGCCTCGGTCGCGAGCGTCGTGGGGAGCGTCTTCATGACGACACGATACCACCCCCCTCCACGCTCACCAGCCGGACGGTTTCCAGCGGTAGACTCCCGGCTGCTCCAAAACCCGACATCTGCGGCTGGAAGTTCTTTCAACATGACGCTCGCGATTGGTCCGATCGATGCCGTCGTGCTGCTGGCTTCCCTGGCCACGGCCCTCGCCGTCGGCCTTGTGGCCGGCGGCCGAGCCCGGTCGCTCGACGCCTACCTGCTGGGCGACCGCAGCCTGCCCTGGTGGGTGGTGATGGGCTCGATCGTCGCCACCGAAACAAGCACCGCCACCGTGCTGAGCGTGCCGGGCGAGGGCTTCGGGCCGGTCGGGATGCGATTCCTGCAGTTGCCGCTGGGCTTCATGGCCGGCCGGCTGCTGATCGTCCGCTGGCTGCTGCCGCTCTACTTCGAGGGCACGCTCAACACCGCCCACGAGGTGCTGGGCCGCCGGTTCGGGCCGCTCGTGCAGCGGGCCGCCGCCCTGCTCTTCCTGGTGACCCGCAACCTCGGCGACGGCCTGCGGCTCTTTCTGGCGGGAATCGTGATCGCCCGACTGACCGGCCTTCCGTTCGCCACCTCGGTGGTCACGATGGGGTGTGTCACGATTCTCTACACGGTCCTCGGCGGGATTCGTTCGGTCGCCTGGAACGACTGCCTGCAGCTCGTGATCTACCTGCTGGGCGGCATCGCGGCGGTCTTCATCATCGTGGCCCAGATCCCCGGTGGCTGGGCGGCGGCCTGGCAGCATGCGGCGGACAGCGGCCGGCTGACAGTCTTCGACTTCCGATTCGACCTGGCCAACCCGGTCACCTTCTGGGCAGGGCTCTTTGGCGGCGCGGTCCTCAGCATCGGCACCCACGGCACCGACCACATGATGGTGCAGAGGTATCTTGCCAGCGGAGGCCTGCGGCAGGCGGCCCGGGCCGTGGCTGGCAGCGGCCTGGCGGTGGTCCTGCAGTTCGCCCTCTTCCTCGGGATCGGCGTCCTGTTGGCCGCCTACCACGACCTGGCCCGAGTGCCGCCGCCCGACCGGGCCGACGCGGTCTTCGCATCGTTTGTCGTCAACCACTTTCCACGGAACGTCGGTCTGGTGGGGCTCCTGCTGGCCGCGATCCTGGCCGCAGCGATGTCGACGCTTTCCAGTTCGCTCAATGCCTCGGCCTCGGCGCTGGTTCACGATTTTCTGGTACCGCCGGCGGCGCGGTCCGCCCCCGCATCGCGATCGGATTCGCTGCTGCTGCTCTCCCGCGGGCTGACGGTCATCTTCGGGGTGGTCCAAATCGGCATCGGGCTGGCCGCCGCGCGGCTCGATGAAACCGTCATCAGGGCGGCGCTCGCCATCGCCGGTGTGGCGGCCGGGTTGCTGCTGGGCGTCTTCTCGCTGGGCACGATGACGAGGCGGGTCGGAGCGGCTGCCGCGTTGGTCGGCGGCTGCTGCGGGCTGCTCACGCTCCTGGCCGTGCAGTTTCTGCTTCCCGCCCGCGGTATCGTCGTCGCCTTTCCCTGGTATGCGATGATCGGAGCCACGACGACCTTTGTCACCGGCCTGCTCGCATCGCTGGTGTGGCGACAGCCGGACGAAGTTTCGACGTTGGAGATCGCCGATGCGTGAGTCCTCGAACCATCCGACGGGCAACAGCCGACCGGCGCGACTCGTCGTCCTGGCAACCCTTCTCGTTGCTCTGTCGGCAGGCGGAGTTACCACAGCCGGCACTCCATCCCCGCCATCCGCGGCCTCCCCGGAATCCGACCCCCTGGCCCTCGGCCTCGCCGCGGACCGGCTGGCCC
>CALGAS010000149.1 GCA_937959175.1 uncultured bacterium
ACCCGGGGCGGCTACACCACGTGCCTGGTCGCATCAATCGACGACCGGTTTCGGCCCGCCGTTCCGGCCGCCGTCAGGCCGGCGGCAGCCCCTACTGTTCTTCCGCGGAGCACGTCACAGCCCCGCAACCAGTTCGTCGAGTGGTTGTGGGATGATGGCGGCACGCTCGAGCACCTTCCGCTCGTCCGCGGTTAGGCGTGGCGACACGCCGACATACTCCACGCTCCAAGTTTGATACGCCCGATTCTCATTCTGGAACCGCTCCACATGGGCCTTGAACTTGCCGATATCCGACAGCAACCTGCTCGACGACCGCTTGCACGAACCGAAGCGGATCCGGGCGGCGTCATGGTTCACGGCGACGAGGTCGATTTCCGTGTCCTTCTTGTCCCAGTAGCCGCTGACCCGTTGCGTCAGCGGGAAGTCGCCGATCCCCCGACGGCTCCGCTCCTCGTACAGTCGGCCGGCCAACTTCTCCAAGCCCCTGCCCTCGACCGCCTCCAGGCGTTCGTCGGCTTCCGAGATCAGTTGGTCGACGGGACGGAACGCCCGCGCCGACACCCGGCTTGCGAGCGAGGCCAGCCACGCCGCAAGAAAGTTGTCCGTGACGTAATACCGCCCCCTCCTGGCGTCTGCCTTGGCGAACACGGGCAGTTTGCGCTCGATCAGCCTGTACCGCTCTGTGAGCGTCGAGAGGTAACTGCCGATGTTTTTCACATCCTCACCGCTCGCCTCCCTGATCGCATTCACCAGTTCCTTGTGCCTCATTCCGGCGTTGCGGGCGACGAATTTCAGCACCGTATCGGCCTTGCCGCCAATTTCGCGGAGAAACCACGTGTCGGCCTCGGTCTGGAGCGGAGCCGAACTGTCGAAGAACATCCGCCGCAGGAAAGGACGCCGGTCGCCGCCGATCACGCCCTCTTCGAAGGCGTCGCGGTAGTACTTGGGAACCCCCTCGAACAGGGTCCACAGGAACAGCAGCCGCTCCGGGCTCGGATCGGCATGTGCGCGGAGGATGGTCAGCACCGAGGCGATGTCCAGGTGGTCGAGGTTGAGCGGGTTCGTCACCCGTCCGTAGAGGGGCGCCGACCGCTCTTCGAGCAGGGCGGTCATTTCCGTGTGCAGCGACCCCAGCACGACCCACCCGCCGCGGACGTGATCCGCCTTCGACGAAAGTCGATCAGCCGCGGCTTGAAGGAGCGAACAAAATTCCGTGAATGCCGGGCGGTTGAAGCTCTGAAACTCATCCAGCACCACGACGAACCCGTCCTCTGCCAGGCCCTCAAGCAACCTGGCTACTTCCGCCATGTTGTGGGAACGGGGGTAGCGGTCGGCCGGGATGTGGAAGGTGTCGAGCGCGTCGTTGACGGCAGAGATCACCCCAGCTTCCCCCGAGTCTGGTACCTGAACGTAGAAGACGCGACGTTCGGGCGGTGCTTCGAGGGCCTGACGGATGAGCGCCGTTTTGCCGATCCGCCGACGTCCGGCGATCTTGACGAAGAACCAGCGGCCGCGATCGAGGATGTCGAGAAGCGTCGTGACCTCATCGTTGCGGCCGTAGAAACCCCACCCAGCCATGCGGCTCTCCCGTAAGCTACCGATAAAGTATCTTATTAGAGTACTCGGCCTGTAGCTTGCGCACAAGCAAGAAAAGCCGCAGGAAAAACCGACGTCCCGGCAATTGCCGGGTTTTGCCTGCACAGATCTGCAAAAGGTTGGCCCAGTCGGTTGGCGGGCCGGTCAGCTCGATGGCAGCCACGAGCCCCGGGCCGCGTCGACTTTCGCGTGCGTCCGGGGCTGACGGTGGAGGAAGACATCTTCGCCGGGCTCATCGACTCCAGCGAGTTTCTCTACGACCTACGACCATTAGCTGAAGGCTGCCGCTCGCGAGCGCTGCTAGGATGTTGGGCTTGGTTTTTCACTAGCCCTGATCCCCATCCATGCCCATTCCCCGCCGCTCTCCTGAGGCCACACCCGTTGTGGTCGCCTGCTGCCGGACGGCGATTGGCCGGGCCGACGCCCAGCGGGGG
>CALGAS010000150.1 GCA_937959175.1 uncultured bacterium
CCGGGATCGCCCAACGGCCCGCCGTCCCCCGGCTCGCGCCGGGGGGCTTTTATTTGGTGGAGGCACGTTTGTGTTGGTGTGCTAGGTTTGCGTATGGTCCGGACTTGTGTGTTCTTCGTTGTGGCGTGTGCGGTTGTGATCCCGAGCGGCTCCGATGCCCGGGGGGGTGACCGTGCACGGGGCTGGCGTCGGACGACGCTGCCGGCAGCGGCCGTTCGCCGGGCTGACAGGCTGCTGACGCGACTCAACTGGTCGCCCGTGCCGACGCCGCCGGCTCTCCCCACCGCCAGCCTGCTCGGTCTGGCGTCACCCCGGATCAGCAGCGGGGTGACAAGCCATCAGTTCGGCGGACTGGCCACGCGTGACGGCCGGCTCGCCGGGCTTGGTGCGATTTCTCCGCGGATCGCTCCGGCCGTCGTGCTGCTGCGGTTCCCGCCGGCCAGCCGCCGCGAGCGGCTGCTCTACGGGGTCGCCGTCCTCTCGCCGCGGGCGGCCGTCGCAATCGAAATCGTCAAGTCGGCCCGCGAACGATCGCTCAGTTGGCCTCCCGCCACGTGATGCTGAATGCCGGAACCGCCTGCCTGACGAACGACTCCCGCCAGCGATGAACGCAGATCTTGAAATCGACGTCGAGGCGGTCGCAGCCCTCCAGCGATCTGGCGAGGTATTCCTTCTCCTCGACTGCCGGGAGCCCGACGAATATGAGATTGCCCGCATCGACTCGGCGACACTGATCCCGATGCGGCTGATTCCAGAGCGGCTTGCCGAACTGGAGCCCCATCGGGAGAGCCGGGTGATCGTGCACTGTCATCACGGCGTTCGCAGCCTCCGGGTGGCCCGCTTCCTCCGCGAACGAGGCTTTCGGCACGCCCAGAGCATGAGCGGCGGGATCGAGGCCTGGTCGGTGGTGATCGATCCGTCCGTGCCGCGATACTGAGCCCCTGCTTCAATGAGCTCGGCGTGAAGGACTGCGACCATGGAGCTAACAACCGCGATCCTGATCGCCCAGGCGGTCGCCTCGGGCATGATGGCGGGCATCATCTGGTTTGTGCAGGTGGTTCACTACCCGCTGTTTGCCGGCGTCGACGGACCGGCCTCCGCCGGCTACGCCCGTGAGAACCAGGCCCGGACCGCCCGGGTCGTGTTGCCGCCGATGATGGTCGAGGCGGTGGCGGCCGCCTGGCTCGTAGGATGGCCACTGCCGGCGATCGGCCGGGGGCCCGCCCTGGCGGGGCTGGTGATGGTCGGGATGCTCTGGCTGTCGACGCTCGCCGTGCAGATGCCGCTGCACGGTCGCTTGGCTCGCGACGGGCATGCCCGGAAAGCGGTGGCCTCGTTGGTCCGAAGTAACTGGCCCCGCACCGTCCTCTGGACCGGCCGAGCGGTGCTGTCCGCCTGGATGCTGGCGGCTGCGGGCTAGGCGGCCAGGCCGGCGACGGGCACGGCAGCGACTGACAGTTCTCGGCCGCTCATCCGTCTGCCGGAGGGGCATCGCCCGGCGGCGGCTTGGCATCGGGATTCGGGCCGGTGAGCGTCAGCCGGAAGGGCCTGGCGAACGGGTGTTCCGGGTCGCTTCGCAGAAACTGAGCATGGATCAATCCGTCGTTCGGCCACTCGCGGGTGGCCGTCAGCCGGGCCCGCACCCAGACCTCCCGCGAGCCGGCGACGAACTCGCGGATGTCATGGGGTTCGGCGCCGAAGCCGCCATGATTGGCCTCCCGTCGGTCGAGCGTGGTCCAGGTGACGCCGTCCGGGGAGACATCGAGCAGGGCCCGCGCCCCGGGATCGTAGGGAAAAGGATCACCGGTCGTCCAGACGGCCGTCGTGGCGGTGAGGGTGGCGGCACTGAGCGGAAACGGTGATTCAAACCGCAGCACGATCGTGCCCTCCCGGCCTGCCACCGTCGGCCTGATAAACGTGGTCGCGCCGGCATTCTGCTCGGTGGCACATTCGACATCGGTCATCGAGACGACGTACTGTCGCCAGGAGTCATCCAGGAGATTGAAGGCGATCTCGTGATAGGGCGGCATCCGCCAGACGGCCCGAGCCCGGGCGGCCAGCCGGCGGCCCGTGAAGTCCACCGGACCCTCGCGGGTCCCGCGGAGTTCGAGCACATACCGCCCCTCGGCGGCCGTCACCTTCTCGAGCCCACGGATTTCCCAGACCGTTCGCTCGCCGGCAACCTCGACTCCCGTGAGGGGCACGGCGACCCCGTTGCGGGTCAGCCGAAAGTCTTCCGTGGAGAGCGACCGGACCGGTGCATCAAAGGTCACCGTGAGCCACTGCAGCGGCGTTGTCCGCAGGCTCGAGATGGTGGGAAACTTACCGGTGGGGCCGGAGCCCACGGCCGACGATGGCGAGCTGCCGGCCGGCGCTGGCGGGCGATTGCGGATCCCGACAGCCGCGGCGAGCAGGATCGCGGCCGCGGCCGCGATGCCGGCAACGGCCGCCGGTCGGTGGCGGTTTCCCCAACCCAGCAGACGCGGCAGCGGCCCCGGGAGGCGGGCCTGTGGCCGCTGGCCTGCAAGCAGTCGTTCGAGGTCGGTGGCAAGCTCCGCGGCCGAGGGATACCGCTCGGCGGCCTGCTTGCGGAGGCACTTCGCGGCGATCGCGGCCACCCCCGGTGCCAGGGCCGAGTCGGCGAGACGCAGCCGCCTGGCCGGTGCCTTGCGGACTATCTCCACGATCTTGCTGAGCGACTTGCCGGCAACCTCGTAGGGGAGCTGGCCGCCGAGCAGCTCGTGCATGATCAGGCCGAGTGCGTAGACGTCGGTCGCCGGCCCGATCGGCTCATCGCCGCACTGCTCGGGGCTGGTGTACTGCTTCGTGCCGACAAACTCCCCGGTTTCGGTGAAGGCCTGGCTGTCGTCCTCCATCAGGCGGGCGACCCCGAAATCAATCACCTTCGGCTGTCCCTCACCATCGAGGAGGATGTTGCCCGGTTTGAGGTCACGGTGGACGATGCCCGCGGCATGGCCATGGGCCACGGCCTGGCAGACGGCCAGCAGGATTTCGAGCCGCTGCCGCGAGTCGAGGCCTCGTTCTCGGCATCCCTGAACCAGCGACCGCGCTTCAGGCACGTACTCCATGACGAAGTAAGGGACGTCTTCGCCACCGATCCGCTCAGAGCCGGCCGTGAACACCTGGGCGATGCCCGGATGCCGGAGCCGGCCGAGGAGGTCGGCCTCCCGCTGGAACCGTTGCCCCGCCGCGGGCGAACGACGGCCGGGTCGCATCGCCTTGACGGCCACGTATCGTGCGGGAGCCCGTTGCCGGGCGAGGTAGATCCGCCCCATGCCGCCCTGGTCGATCAGCCGCTCGATGACAACGTCGCCCAGTTGGCGGTCCAGGAGCGGGTCGTGATCCTTGGCCGCTGGCCGGGCCGCCCCCTCGAGGCCGAAGTCGGTCGATTGCCGCGACAGGAACTCCGAGGCCGGATGGGTATCACCGCTGGGTCGCGGGGTGTCGGCATGTTCGGGACTGTCGGCGTGCTCGAGACTGTCGGCGTGCTCGGGACTGTCGGCGTGCTCGAGACTGTCGGCAGGCTCGTGGTCTCTCGGTTGCGGGTCGGCATGCATGGTCGCTCGTCCCGTGCGAGTTCAGATTTTGCCTCAGCCGACTCCGTGCCGCAGCGCCCAGACGGCCGCCTGCGTCCGATCCCCGAGGCCTAGTTTCCTGAGCAGGTTCTGGACGTGCTCCTTGACGGTTTCGATGCTGATCGACAGCGCGTCGGCGATTTCCTGGTTGGCCAGGCCCATGGCAATCAGCCTCAGCACCTGCGTCTCCCGGGCGGTGAGTTCGATGCCTGTCGCGCTGCTTTTCTCCCGGCGAGCCATCTCGCTGGCCACCCGCCGCAGCTCACCCCTCTTTGTGGCGGCTTCGCCCGCCGCCGCCGTCGTGACCGCTGCGATCAGGTCGGTCCGCGACGTCGTCTTGAGCAGATAGTCGTGGGCACCGGCCGCGACCGCCCGGGCCACGTAGGTGGGATTGTCGAAGGCCGAAAGCATCACGACCCGCGTCTGCGGCGCGACCGAACGGATTTTGCGAACGCTGTCGAGGCCGTCAGCATCGCCCAGCCGGACATCAAGGAGCACAACGCTGGGCCGCTGCCTTTTCACCAGGCGAATCGCCTCCTCGGCGGTCGCCGCCTCGCCGCAGACCTGGAGCGATGAGCCGGCCAGCAGGCTGATCAGCCCCTTGCGGACCACTTCATGGTCGTCAACGACCAGTACGGTAGGGGTTTCCATATGGGGATCGTGTCCCCTCGGAGAAGGTCCTGTCAACCAAGGGGTCGCCAACATCGGGCAAGTCCACCGTTTTGGGCGGGCATGGGATTCGAAGACGGCCCGGACAGGGGCTTTTCTCACGAACCGATTAGAATCGGGGCATGTCACAATCATCGCAGGACGGCAAGGTGCTGCCCGGCATGACCAGGATCGTGTCGTTCGCCGTCCTGGTCGGTCTGGTTGCGCTCTTCGGACTGCTTTCGCTGCGGGTGATGGCCTCGTTTCTGCTGCCCCTCCTGCTGGCGGCGATGCTGGTGGTGATCTTTGGGCCGCTGCATCGGCGGCTCCGCGACCGGCTCGGCCTCGCCGACTGGATGGCAGCCGGGCTGACGACGGTGATCGTCTTGGTGATCGTGCTGGTGCCTCTCGGGCTCCTGGTCACCAGGGCGGTGGCCGATGCGATGAGCATGGTCCGCAGCCCGGAGGCGGTTCGGCTCGACCCTGCGGTGCTCGGCCGGCTGATGGAGGGCGTCAACGAGGCGACCGGGCTGCACCTGACAGCCGACGGCATCAACGCCGAACTCCATCGCCTTGCGGAGGACTGGCTGGCCCCGATCGCCGCCCGAGCGCCAGTGGTGATCGGCAAGGTTGTGATCGGGATCGTGGTGACGATCGTCGGCTTCTTCTATTTTCTCGCCGATGGTCCGCGGATGCTGGCGGCGGTGATGCGACTGATCCCGCTCGACAGCCGCTACCAGTGGCAGCTGCTCCAGGAGTTCGAGGAGGTGAGTCGCGCCGTCGTGACGGCGACCCTCCTGGCGGCCGTGGTGCAGGCGATCCTCGGCGGCGTCGGCTATGCCGTGGCCGGCCTGGGCAATGTCTTCCTGCTGACCCTTCTGACATTCTTCATGGCGATGGTGCCGATCGTGGGCGCCGCGGCGGTCTGGGGCTCGGCAAGTCTCTACCTGCTGTTGTTTGTCAAAGACACCTGGACCGCCGCCGGGCTGGCGGCCTGGGGGGTGCTGGCGGTTTCCTCGGTGGACAACATCATCAAGCCCCTCGTGCTGCAGGGACAGTCGAAGTTGCATCCGCTCCTGGCCCTGCTGAGCGTGCTCGGCGGTGTGACCGCCTTGGGCCCGATCGGCATCTTCGTGGGGCCGATCGCCGTGGCGTTCCTCCAGGCGGCTCTGACGATGCTTGCGGTTGAGATCGACAGCCTCGAGCAGCGGCCCGCCGGTGCCGGCCGGGCCAGGCAAGCGGCTGGCGAGGCGGCCGGGTCGGCCGAGCCGGCGGAGGCGGAGTTGCAAAATCGAGGCTCGAGAGGTTGAAATCTACTGCTCGTTGCCGCTTCGGCGGGCCCGTGAAGTGCGGGATCGTTCGCGGCAACATGACCTGCACGACACCGAATACCGAGGCCGCCGCGAAAGCGTGGCCAATCGTTGAGGGGACTGAGCGATGTTGGAATGCATGATGGCCATGGCGGCCCTGCTGATCACGGGAATCGAGGCTGCCTATCTGCCGACCGATGACGGCGGCGGCGACTACCTCGTGCGGGTCGAGCCCGATCTCGTCACCGGCAGCACGCCCTACCAGTTCACCAGCGACGTGCCCGCCGATTCCCGGGATGTCCGTCGCGTGCGGATTTACGTGGCCGATGCCTGGCCGCCGGCGGTGGAACGCTCGGTGATCGAGGCGGCCAAGCGGCCCCGCCGCGTGACGCCGGTGGCCGTGGCGACCGTTCGTCCGGAAGAGCCGGCGGCAGGGGCCGTCACGGCCGAGGCGGAACGGCCCTGGGGCTGGCTGATCGGCAGCCTGATCGCGCTCTTTTTGTCGCTGGGGGCCAACGCCTATCTCGGAATGCTGCTCGGTGGCATGCGGCAGCGGTACCTGCGGGCCGTGCAGCAGTCGTTCGCCGGGGCCTGAGTGGCTGCCGGGGCTTGAGCCGCGTCAGTCGCGCGACTCGAGTGAAAATTCGACGCTCAGTCCGCCGGGCTCGATCGTCGCCTCCAGGCCGCTCGTTGCCGGGTCTGCATAGCGGCGGGGGATGGCCGACTTCGGCTGGCTGGCCGGCGTGACCGACGAGTCCTCGAGGCCGAAGTCGTCGGCCTTGATGCCCTCGATGATCATCTTTGAGATCGCCACCCGGTGGCGGCCGGGCACCGCGCCGTCGCCACGCGTGAAGGTGCTGAGGCTGAACTGGCCGGAGGCATCGGTGCTGCCCCGGGCGGGCACGCCTCCCTCAGTCGGCTCGAAGAGCACCGACGCATCGGCCACCGGCTTGCCGTCGAGGAGCACCGTGCCTGAGACCGGCGCGGTAGCCGGCTTCGAGCCACCGCATCCGCTCCCGACAAGCATCAGGCAGGCCGGGAACAGGAACCGGAAAAACACCGTCCCGCCTCGGCCGTGAGAAATCGCCGTCATGGGATCGTCACCGCCTGCCGGTCGGCCTTGGCCCCGAGCCGCTGAAAGAGCACATGGTCGATCGTGTCGGGAAGGAAGTGGACGCTGCCGTCGCCGAAGGCGAACGAGGCGCCACCGACGTGGCGGGAGCGGAAGCCGAGTTCGTAGTTCCAGTTCCAGGGATTGCGGCAGCCGTCGCTGCTGTCCCAGTCGCAGGTGTCGGTGTTGATGGGCACCAGGGTGCTTGTCAGCCCCTGGCCGCTGTTGCTCCGCAGCCAGCCGCGGGAGTGGTGGGCGCCGCAGGCGGGGCGGGTCTCGCCCCAGAAGATCGTGTTGGAGAGGCCGTC
>CALGAS010000151.1 GCA_937959175.1 uncultured bacterium
GCACGCGTTCACTATCACAACGCCCAACACGCTCTCACAACCAAGCAACCACAAGAGGCTTTCGCCGGTTCCCGGGGGGACGGCGGGCTATTGGGCTGTCCCACCCCCGATTCCCGGGACGCGTTCGCCACCAACACGCCCAATCCGCTCTCACAACCCACAACCTCCCGAGAGCCTGCCGACCGACGGCGGGCCGTTGGGCCTTCTCACCCCCGATGCCCTGAACCTCGATTCCGGCTAAGATGCCGTTTGTCATGGCCGCCGAAGCAAAGATCCTGCTCGTCTCTCCCGACCTGATGGCGACCAGCCGCCTGGCGGCGCTCTGCCGGGAGGCCGGAGCGTCGCTTGAAACCCTGCGGAGCCTTTCCGATTCGCCGCACGGGGGGCCGCACGATGTCGTGCTGCTCGACCTCCAGACGCTTGCCGAGGATCCCGCCGTGGTCGTGACGCGGGCCCGCTCGGTCGCGGCCAACGGCGCGGTGGATCGCGACCGGCCAGCCAGGATCGTCGCCTTTGGGCCGCACGTGGCCCGTGAGCGGCTGGCCTTGGCCCGGGATGCCGGGGCCGACGACGTGGTCAGCCGCGGTGAACTGCTCGGCGGCTTCGCCGGGCTGCTTCGTCGGTGGCGGGAAGGCTAGGCCGGCTGGCTGCCTGGCTCGTCGACGACGACCTCGTCGAGCGGTGTGCCGTCAACATCGAGCCGCAACACGAGATACACCGCCGTCGCGATCGCCCAGAAGTAGCCCCAGCCAAAGGCAGCCAGCAGATTTTCCAGACCCCGCATCCAAAACCGCAGGGCCTGCACGCCCCAGGCGTTGGCCAGCGGACCGGTCGCGGCCAGGCCTTCGACGACCGCGGCGGTCCGTTCATCCCCCATCCCGAAGCTTGCGGCCCAGGTGGCCAGCGTGCCCGTCGCGTCGGCGAAGAGCCCGGCTGCGACCACGGCCGGCACGGCTACGACTGCCGCGATCAGCAGGTAAAAGGCGTAGTGCAGCGGCCGCTGGTAGAGATAGGAAAACGCCGTCGAAATCGCCTGGAAACTGTCGCCCCGCTCCACGCCAACCGAGGCCACCATCAGCGGCCAGCCGGCCGCCACGCCGATCGCGAGGATCGCCAGGACCACCGCCCCAAGCATCACCAGCGGCCAGACGGCGCCGGCAAAGGCGAGGCCCCATTCGGTCCGCATCGCGGCCCCGAGGATCGCCCCCGGCACGCTGAGGGCCGCGATCCCGACCAGCACGAACAAGACCGAGTTGAAGGCGGGAGGCCATTTTTTGGAGCCGTAAGCCAAGGCGGCGAGCGGACCCGCGGGCTCTTCACCGGAAAGTTTTAGCGCTACGGCCCGGGCGATGCCGGTTCCGAAGATCGCCCAGACGAGAACGAACCAGCCGACGCGAGCGGCCGCCGCCCCGGCAACGGCGATCGATGTGGTCGGACGGAAGGGCAGGGCGATCATTCGGGCCGCCTCGGCCAGCGGCGGGGGTATCCAGCCGAGGAGATCGTCGAGCCAGGGGAGTGCGGTGGCCGACGGGGAGAGCGGATTGCCGGCGGAGAGCGTGCCGTCGGGCCCCGCCAGCGCCAGCCCGTCGGTCTTGGCGGCCACCGCGACGGCCGCGGTCATCGGATCAGGCACGACCAGCCCCGCCTGGTCGGCCGCCGACCAGCCGGCCCAGACCGCTGCCGCCCCGAGGGCCGCCAGCAGGATCACTGTCGGCGAGAAGGCGGCGCCGGCGGCCCGAAAGAGGATCCACCAGGGGAGCGCATCGCTCCAGCGGATCTCGTGAACGATTCCTTTCAGCGACCCGGACGAGCCGTTGGCATCAGACATGGAGCACCTGCGGAGCGTGACTCGGGCGACATGCCCGCCGGGCGGCGAGTATATGCCGCTGACCGCCGAGCCGTCATGCCTGGTCGGGCGGCAGTTCGCCGTCGGCCCCCTCCTCGTCGTCATCCCGAGGCGGAGCCGGCAGGCCGTACGATTCATCGAGCCAGTGACCCAGGTCGATCAGCCGGCAGCGTTCGCTGCAAAAGGGCACGAGGGGATTGTCTT
>CALGAS010000152.1 GCA_937959175.1 uncultured bacterium
GGCTTGTGATAGATGCCCCGCCACTGATAGGTGCCCGCAGGAAGGAGATTGCCCGTGTCGTCGCAGCCGTCCCACCGCTCGGTGTTGCGACCGCCGAGCCGCTCCTGCTGCGGCACGAGCATCCGCACGTTTTCGTTCTTCTCGTTGAAGAGCTGGATCGTGCATTCCGAATCTTCGGGCAGCGTGTAGGAAAACTCGAGCGGCAGCGGCCGGTCGGGCGGCACGCCCTCGAGCACGAGCTTCCGGTCCACCTTGCCCGTCGGTGAAAAGACGAGCTTGCCCCAGCACTTCGTGCTCTGAAAGGGAAACCCTGGCTCGCGCAGCAGGTCGTAGGCCCAGGCTGCGCCGCCGGCGGTTTCCTGGCCGTCGGGCCGCGAGTAGTTGAACTGCACCGTGCTCGCCACCACGTCGCCGGCCTTGAGCGGCGCCTTGGCATTGAGGGTCGTCCACGGGATGCGGTGTTCGAACGAGTAGCCGGTGCCGTCAGCCCGGTCGAGATAATTGGCCTGAAACTGGTCCTGCGGCACGAGGCCCCGCGGGGCATTCTTCGGCTCGCGGTAGGTCATTCCCAGCTGCATCGCCAGCTGCGGCTCACCGGTGTCGGTATAGTGCCAGAGCGTGAGATGCACGATGTCGTCGCGGGTCTCGGGCGTGTCGGCTTTGCCGTGATGGCCGACCTTGTACTTAAACGTGCTCTCGTCGAGGATCGGATAGCCCACCTTGGGGTCGGTCGTGAGCCGAAACTGGCAGGAGTCGGCATTCCAGCCCTGCCGTGGGTCGGTCTCCGGGCTCCGCCGGTTCATCATCGGGCTCGGGTCGTTGACGTCGGCGGCGAGGTAGAGCGCCTCGGCGTCGTACATCACGGCAAACTTCGCATTCATGGTGCCGCGGGTGGCCTGCACCACAAACATCTCGATCTGGCCGGAGAGATCCCAGTCGTCAAACTTGCCGTCGATCGTCACGGGGCCGGGCACCGGCACCGCGTAAAGCTGCCTGTGGCGGCCACGGCCGTTGTCGTTGGCGGCCGCATGGGAAGCCGTGGCGAGGATCGCGAGGCCGCAGATGGCAACGCGGGTGAGCTGACGAAGTGGGAAGCGCATCAATGAACCTCGAGAAGGGAGTCACCGCAGTGTTCGTGCGTCGAACACCTCGGCAGTAACCTTTAGCCGGGAACCAAAAATCCCACTCGTGGCGGCCGCTAGCAGGCGAATGCCCGGCCGTGGTCAGGGATTGTTGGCGGGATAGATGGCCCCCGTCGGAACGTGTTCGACCGGCTGGCTCTCCCCCGCGCCCCGCTCGACGCCAGGCACACAACGAGGCAGCAGGTGAAGACAGTTGCACAACCGCGACGGCAGGTGATCGCTTTCATGGATCGGTCCTCCAGATACCCCGCAGAGCCGCGGGCTTGCGTTTGCAAACAGCGAGGAAACTTCCGCACCCGCCTGGTCCCAAGTGATCTATCAGATGTCTAGGCAATCTGCCGCCGGTGTGTCAAGCAGCGGGCGGGGCGGGGGCGAGTCCAGGCGGCACCCGGCCGACGACGCTGGCCAAAACGACCAGGCCCCGGCCGAGGACCGCCGGATCCTCGAGGAGCACACGGCGCTCGTGCGAAACTTCGAGCGGGAACTCACCGCCCAGCGCGAGGAGGTGAGCCACGCCGTGCCGGTGCTCGAGGAGGGAGTCCTCGACCAGAACGACCACATGCCGCGGGTCAGCCGGATGCAGATCGAGCTGATGGTCGCCTCGCTGGCCGCCGATTTCACTTGGGTAGCCACGCTCCAATACACCAACTCGGTCGGCCAGCCGCACATGAAGTGGCTGGGCATCGACGAGGGGCAGCACTCCCTCTCCCACGAGCCCAACAGCAATGCCGACGCCCAGGAAAAACTGACGAAGATCAACGCCTGGTATGCCGGGAAAGTGGCGCATCTGGCCCGGCGGCTCGCCGAGACGCCGGAGCCCGGCGGCGACGGCTCGCTCCTCGATCACACCACGATCCTCTGGACGAACGAGCTTGGCGAGGGCAACTCCCACTCCCATGAGCACATCCCGTGGGTACTGGTCGGCGGCGGCCTCGGCTTCCGGACGGGCCGGGCCCTGGAGTTTCCCGGGGTGCCCCACAACCGTCTGCTGGTGACGCTGGCGCGGGCGATGGGCCACGAGTCGCTCGCGCGGTTCGGCAATCCCGACTACTGCGGCGACGCCCCGCTCGAGGGCCTTGCCTGACCGCTCAGGGCGCAGGTCCGAACCGCTGGTGGCGAACGGCTCCGCCCCGCGGA
>CALGAS010000153.1 GCA_937959175.1 uncultured bacterium
AGGAGGAAGGCTGAGCCGACGGCCAGGAGCGTGGCGCCGTGCGGCGTCGTCAAGACCCAGAGCGGCATCTGCAGCGGTGACATCCCTGCAGGCGGCCGCCGCTGCCGCGGGCTCCAGGCGGCACCGGCCGGCAGGAGCGTGCCGGCGAGTTCCTGGACGACATACCGCTGCAGCCGCGTGGCGGTGTCGAGGGTCGTGCCGGCAAAGCTCGCGACGAGCACGCCCATCAGGGCCCGGCCGAACGTTGCCTCGATGCCGAGCGCTCCCAGGAGGTTGCCCGAGCCGACGACGAAGGCCGCGATCGCGGTGCCGCCGGTGACCTGCTTCCAGTCGGCGTAGACCGTCTGCCAGAGCGCCGTGCCGGCCATGCCCGGATGGGCGTCTGCCCAGCCGAGGCCGATCCCCGCGCCCACCGCCACGATGACGAGGATCGCCAGGAACGCCTCGAGCAGCATCGAGCCGTAGCCGACCGGATGGGCGTCGGTCTCGCACCGCAGTTGCTTGCTCGAGGTTCCGGAGCTGACCAGGCAGTGAAACCCGCTGACCGCCCCGCAGGCGATCGTCACGAACAGGAAGGGAACAATCGGCGGGGCATGCTCCGGGTGGAGATCGAGCACTGGCGCGACGAACTCGAGCGGCGGCCGAGGGGCATCAGCGATGGCCGGTCCGCCAAAGAAGGCCGCGGCGACCAGGCCTGCGACGACCAGCCCGAGGCTGGCCACGAGTTGGAGGCTGTTGATGTAGTCCCGCGGCTGAAGCAGCACCCAGACCGGCAGGACGCTGGCGACGTAACAGTAGGCCAGCAGCACCGCCACCCAGGCCCAGACCGGCCAGGCGGCGACGGTGGCATTGAACCCCTGAATCACCGCCCCGACACTGCCGCCGCTCCAGGCCGTGCCGGGGCAGCCGGCCCCCAGCCAGACGGTCAGGATCATCACCGCCAGGGCCAGGAGGCTCGGCCAGAAGAGGTTGCGGCCGGCGCGGTGAACCCGCAGGCCGATCCAGACGGCGATCGGAATCTGGAGAAAGACCGGCAGCGTCGATTCGGGAAACTGAACGAACACGCTGGCGATCACCCAGCCGAAGATCGCCAGCACGATCCAGAGGGCAAACAGCAAGAGCACGAGAAACAGCAGCCGGACCCGCCGGTTGAGCAGCCGGCCGGCAACCTCGCCGACGGTCATGCCCCGATTGCGGATGCTGACGACCAGTGCCGCCATGTCGTGCACGGCCCCCATGAAGATCGCCCCGACGAGCACCCAGACCAGGGCCGGCCCCCAGCCCCACATGATCGCAAGCGCCGGCCCGACGATCGGCCCGGTGCCGGCGATGCTCGTGAAGTGATGGCCGAAGACGATCGCTGGCGGCGTGGGCACGTAGTCGACATCGTCGCGGAGTTCCCCGCTCGGCACGGGGGCGGTAGGGGAGAGCTGAAAGATCGTCCGAGCCAGCCAGCGGCCGTAGGTGAAGTAGCCGCCGACGAGGAGGGCGGCCGAGCCGAGGACGAGCAGGAGGACGTTCATGTCGGGGGAAGTTCCGAGGACAGATCAGAGCCTAACGCGGCCCGTCGGTGCAGTGGAAGCCGGAGGACCCTCGTGGAGGCAGACTTGGAGTCTGCCTGGGCAGGTTGCAAACCTGCTTCCACGGAATGGGCAGGTTGCAAACCTGCCCCCACGGGGCGGGTTGGGGTTTGTGGTCGGCTAGGATGTGATGGTATGGATCGACCGACCGTACCCTGGTACCGCGACCCGCGGGCTGGCCAGCTCGTGACCGTGGGGCTCGTGCTGGTCGCCAGCGGGCTGGTGCACGCTGTGATCTGGGGGATCAGCGGCGGGCCGTGGGAGGGGCCGGTCACCTGGCGGAAGCCGATTTTGTTTGGCATCTCGGGCGGGCTGACGAGCCTCTCCTGCGGCTGGGTCTGGGCGAGCCTGCCCGAACGGCGGGGCGATCGCTGGCTGGCGGCTGCGGCGGCCTGGGCCCTGCTGGTCGAGGTCTTCCTGATCGACCTCCAGAAGTGGCGGGGCGTGGCCAGCCACTTCAACCGGGCAACGCCGCTCGACTCGTTTCTCTATGACGCGATGGGCGTGTTGATCCTGTTCGTCACGGCCGTGATCGTCGATCTCACGGTGCGGCTGTTTCGCTCGACCGCCGCGATGCCGTCCGACATGCTGCTGGCCGCCCGGGCGGGGATGGTGTTTCTCGTCATCTCCTGCGGGCTGGGCATCTGGGTGAGCGTCAACGGCGACATGCGGATGGCCGAGGGGCTCGAGCCCGAGCGGTACGGCGCCGCTGGGGTGCCCAAGTTTCCCCACGGCGCGGTGATCCACGCGATCCAGTGGCTGCCGGCCGTCGCCTGGGCGGCCCGGCGGGCCGGGCTGGCCGTGGCGGGACGGCGATGGCTGGTGATCGTGGCGATCCTCGCCACGGCCGCCCTGCTCGCCTTTTCGCTCGTCCAGACGCTCACCGGCCACGCTCGCTTCGACATCGCGTGGTGGTGGGCGGCTTCGTAGCTAGCTTCGCAGCACAGGAATCTCGTCAACCTTCCCGACGTCTCCAGGAGCAACGATGACTCGGTATCTCTGGTCAGGCTGCCTCATGTTGGCGGCAAGTGTGGTCACGTTCGGCAAGGTGGCAGCCGCCGCCGGCGAGGCCGACCGCCCCACGCTCCGGGTCGTTTCCTTCAACATCCGGCACGGCGTGGGGATGGACGGCAGGCTCGACCTCGACCGCACGGCCGCCGTGCTCCGCCGGCTCGAGCCCGACCTCGTGGCGATCCAGGAGGTCGATGAAAACTGCCGCCGCAGCGGCGGTGTCGATCAGGCGGCCGCGCTCGGCAAGGCCCTCGGTATGGAGCATCGGTTTGGCGAGTTCATGGACCACGACGGCGGCCGCTACGGGCTGGCCGTGCTGTCCCGGCTGCCAATCAAGGCGACCCGGCGGCACGCGTTGCCGCGGGGCGCGGAGCCCCGCGCTGCGCTGGAAGTCGAGGTCGAGGTCGCTGGGCTCCAGGAGCCCGTCTCGTTCGTCTGCGTTCACAACGACTGGACGAAGGAGGCGATTCGTGTACGGCAGATGGAGGCCCTCGTCACCGCACTGGCTGCGTCACGGCATCCGGTGATCATCGCCGGCGACTACAACGGCGAGCCGGGCAGCGAGTCGCTCGCCGTGCTCGCTGATGCCGGCTGGCGGATCCTCGCCAAGGACGGGGCCAAGGGGGCCAGCC
>CALGAS010000154.1 GCA_937959175.1 uncultured bacterium
AAGCTACCGTAGGCCGCCGTGCTCACGGGGTTGCCTGCCGGTGCAGCACGAAGCCCTCGATCGCCTCGTATTCCGGCAGGCCGAGTTTGTCGTAGAGCCGGGCGGTCTCGCGGTTGCGATCCTCGGCCCGCTGCCAGATAAACGGCGGTGGAATCACCCGTTGGCCGGCCTACACGATGCCGTCACGGATCGCTCGTGCGACGGCGCCACCAAGCGTGTTGACGTGGAGTTTGCCGTAGATCCGCCGCACATAGTTGTCGACCGTGTGGAGGCTGATGCCCATCTGGTTGGCGACTTCCTTCTTCACCAGTCCCTCGGCCAGCAGTCGCAGCACCTCCCGCTCGCGTTCCGACAGGCTCTCGGCAATCGGCGGGTCGTCGCTGGCCGGTGTCAGGCCACGCAGCCGGCTGAAGCGTTCGATCACGCAGCGGGCGATTTCGGGTGACATCGGTGATCCACCCCGCCGCACCTCTTCCACCGCAGCGACGATCCGCTCCAGCGGCTCCGACTTCAGCAGATAGCCCGAGGCTCCGTTACAGATCGCCTCGAACACCCGATCACGGTCATCGAAGACGGTGAACACGATGATCTCTGTCTCCGGAATCCGTTCCTTGAACTGGCGAAGCCCCTCCAGGCCCGACATCCCGGGCAGCCCGAGATCGAGCAGGATCACTTCGGGTTTCGGTGCATCGGCCGCGAGCGCGGCGAGTGCCTTTTCGCACGAGGCAAGCGGCACCACGTCATGTTCGCCGGCCAGCCTGACCGCCTCCGCCACGGTCTCCCGCAGCCGGCGGTGATCCTCGATGATCCAGATCGTATCCATGCTGGCATCCTAGCGGTGGTTGGTGTTTCGCGGCCTTAAGGCCACCAGTCGCACGGTCGTGCCTTCACTCACGCGGCTGTCGATCTCACACCGGGCCTGCATCGCGGCGGCCCGCTCGCGGAGATTCTCCAGGCCGTGGCCCGCGGCGACCGCCTCGGGATCAAAGCCGCCGCCATCGTCGGCCACGGTCAGCGCGAGTCCATCCGACCAGTCGATGCCCACGGCGATCCGCTCCGCACCGCCATGCCGGCGGGCATTCGTGATCGCTTCCTTGAGAAACAGCACGGCGTCGCGGGCCCACTGCGGCGCGGGCCGCCCCTCGGGCGGGTCGCCCGTCACCAGCACCTCGTGGTCGATGCCGTCGAGCAGCCGATTGGCCACCGACTCGAGCCGATGCGAGAGGTCTCCCCACGTGCCGGCCTTGGGCACGAGCAGCCAGATCACGTCGCGCATGTGGTCGAGCGTCTCCCGGGCGGTCGCGGCAATCTCCGCGAGCCGTGGTCCGGTGTCGAGTTGCCGGGCCTGCTGCTGCCGGGCGAGGTCGCTCTGGATCGCAAGCTCGCTCAGGCTCGCACCGATTTCGTCGTGGAGGTCGCGAGCCAGCTGCCGCTGGAGGGCGGTGAGCCGTCGTGCCGCCGCCGCCCGCAGCCAGAGAATCGCGGCGATCCCGGCGAGCGCCAGGGCGACGAGCGAACCCACGGCCACCGTGAGCAGCTGTTGCAGGCGGTCTTCTCGCCGCCGCGCGAGCGTTTCGTCGATCGTCGCCAGCTCCGCTTCCAGTTCCACGCGCCGCGCGAGGCCGTCGAGCCAGGTCTTCCAGTCGAGCAGGGCGTGGCGGCTGGAAAAGCCGTCGGTCACCGCCGCCGCCGACCAGCCGTCCCCTTCGGCCGAATCACTGATGGCCACAGGCTTGCCAGCCGCCAGATTCCGGCCATCCCGCCAGCACTGGAGTTCGGCGAGGGCAAGGACAAATTCTCGACCACCTTCGAGGCTTCCTGGGCCGATTCGCCATAAGGTTTCGGCAGTGAGCCGTATCCGCCGGGCGACAAGGCCGCGGGTCGCAAGCATAAGCTGGGCCGCGCCGGGGTTGGGCAACGCCTCCGCCGGGTATCTTGGTTCAAGCTCATTCAGCAGCACCTGCGAGGACGGTGTTTCAGAATCGGCAAGCACCTGAAAGTTCGGCGGGAAGCCGTACCCGGGCAAGTCGGCCAGACTCGCGGGATGGGCAGGCACGAGATGGACTTCGTCGATCGGCTCAGGCTTGCCAAGGTCGACCTCGAGCCACCTCTTCCCCCCGACGACCGGTGAAGAGACGATCTGGGTACGGCCACCGCTTGTGGCTGAGCCGCCCGCGGCCCGCAGTGGCAGGCACCAGAAGTAGCCATCGGTGAGATTGAGCGGCTCCCAACGGCGGGCGCTGTCGAGCGAAGCGGAGGCTTCGACAGCGGATTTTAGCGCGGCATTTTGCCCGTCTGCCAGGACCACGATTTCCCCAAACCGGAAAAACCGGTTGCCCCCCAGGCCGACGCTAAATCCGGTGACCACGATCCGCAGGTAGCGACCCGCGGCCCCGTTGCCCTCTGCCATCCAAAAGGGAAGCTGTTCGCCATCCCCGGGTTCTGACTCCCGCCACTCGGCGATCTCCACTTTTTGGGCAAACGACGGATCATCAGAGATCTCAACGGTAAACGCAGATGGAAACCCGCTTCGCGCAGCCCCGGCCCCGGGCAGCCGCGCTGGAAACAAAGCCACTCGTTCGGGAGTGACTGTGCGGCCGAGATCGATCACCACCCAAGCCGGGTCGGCGGCGACGCCATGAAATCCGATCCGCTGGCAGGTCTGGGGCGATGCCAGCAGCGGCGGCAGCGTGGCAAGTTCCGCCACCACGGCCGCCCGTCGCATGTCGAGATCGGCCGCCGCGGCCATGAAGGCTCCGGGCAGGCAGAGGAATGTGGCAACGCTTCTCCACATCAGAGAGTGTCCAGCGATCTGGTGATCCCTTCGCACGACAAACGTCGTTCAACTCATGACGGCCGCTCGGGGGAAGTAACGCCAATGCTCAGCCTACAACCGCGGTCCGGGTTGGGCCCGTTGATCAAGGGAGTGTGACGTGTTTTCGCGGCATGCCATTTTTCTTCAACGCCAAGATGTGTTGCCAAAATGCACACAATGGCATAGAATTAGCAGATCATGCGTTTTGATTGGAACGATGCCAAGAGTGCCACGCTCAAGGAAGAAAGGGGCGTTTCGTTTGAAGACATCGTCTTCCACGTCGCTGCCGGTGGCCTTCTCGACGTGCTCGACCACCCCAGGCCGGAGGCCTATCCGGGCCAGCAGGTGATGGTCGTTGATGTCGAGGGCTATGCGTTCGTCGTCCCGTTCGTCACGGATGGCGACGTCTGGTTTCTCAAAACGATCATTCCGAGCAGGAAGATGACAAAGCACTATTTTGGAGGAAAGAGCTCATGAAACTCACGAAGGAAGAAGCCGATCTCGTCGCATCGATCGAACGCGGTGAGTGGCGGGGCAGCAGGCAGCTTGCCAGGGCGAAAAAGGACCTCGAGGCCGCTGCACGGGCAACGGTTCGCAAAGATAGGCGGGTCAATATCCGCATGACATCTCGGGATCTGGCGCATTTCCAAAAGGCGGCGATCGAGGAGGGGCTCCCGTACCAGACGCTCATCGCGAGCATCCTCCACAAATACATCACCGGAAGGCTTGTCGAAAGGCCGCGTACGAAGGCGATATAACCGCCGCGATCACCGCCGGGGAACTGATCTGTGGGCCGGCAGGTGCCGTGGCCGTGAAAACCGTGGCCCGTGTCAAGGCACGAGGAATCTCTCCCAACCCTCGCATGAAGATTTTGGAGGACATCAGGTGGTCGGTCTGTCCGGAAACAGCCCGGGCATCCACTCGGGCGCCAATGCGGTCGGGAACGCAAAATGCAACGGCGCGAGTGGCGAGGCCGACGTGACGACTCCGTGCTGAGATTGCCACGGCCGTCGAGATCACCGTGCCGACGGTCGTCACATCGTTCCAGATGCTCTTTGGATTCAGCTTCGCGGCGGGCAAGTCCGCGGGCGATCGACCAGATGCCGCCCGTGGAGAGCGCGTCCTGCAGCATGGCATGAGACATCAGCCGCGCCACCCGACCGTTACCGTCGGTGAACGGATGGATCCAGAGAAGTCGATGGTAGGCGGTGGCGGCGGCTACGATGGCGTCAATCGCCCCGAGCCCTGCATAGGCCTCCTCAAACCGTTCCATGAAGCGAGACACGGCGGCGGGGCTGATCGCCACATACCGACCGACGGCCACTTTGGTCGTGCGGAACTCGCCCGGAAGAACCGGAATTCGCGCACCATCGGCGTTCGTGATCCACAGGAGATCGTCGGGCAACAGGGAACAGAACCGACGATGGATCTCACAGATCCCAGGCGGGAGATGCCGTGGCCGCTTTGGTGGCCGGTTGCCTGCTTGCCATAAATCCATGCCGGAGAGTGGTTTACGGACAGCGCATGCCAGCCGCACGCCGCTTCAGTGGCCGAATGATAAGACGGTCGCGGGCCTTTCGGCAAGCCACACACTCGACCGAAGCGGCGTTTCTTCAGGAAATCGCCGTCTCTCTCCAACACTGTCAAGTGGAGGAGCGGCTGACCCTAGGCCAGGCAAGCCGGCTCGCCAGATTCCGCAGCGGAAGATGCAGGATTTTCGTGACGAGTTCTCAGGGCATGCGATCACCGTCATCGACGATATAACGCATATAGAGTTTCTTTAGCGGCTTGACGTCCTTCACGATGGTTGATCGCGTTGGGCTTCAGTGGCCGATTGCCTGCGGTCTGCTCGCGGCTTCGGCTACGAATTTGCATTCGACGTCTTCAGCATCTCGTTCGAAAAAAAATCTATGAACCTAGACCCTACGGACGTTGGGATCAGGGGGTTAAGAGTTGCCGTCGCAACGGTGTCACTCCTGCTTTTTTCTTACCCCAATCAGTGTGCTGCTGAGAATCTCAGTTCAGTGGTCACTCAGTTCTTGAACGAGCATTGCGTCGCCTGCCATAACGGCGAAACGCAGGAAGGTGGCTTCCGGCTCGACACCCTCGAGGCTGACTTTGGATCAATCCACACGGCGGAACGCTGGGCCGAAGTGATGGGCCGGATCAGCGC
>CALGAS010000155.1 GCA_937959175.1 uncultured bacterium
AAATCCGAGCGTAGCCAGGATGGCGAAGCGAGGAGTTCTCCGAGCGAAGCGGAGGGCAGGATACCCGTAGCAAGCGTCCGCGAGACGGCACGGGCTCGCCCCGAGCCGGCGCGGGGGTCCAGGCCGCGGTGACTGGGCTTGGGGATTTCGGCGGCGGCTCGCTACGCTCCCGGCATGGAACGAACGTCCACCATGCACCGGGTCGCCGGCTTCGATCCGGGCCTGAACGTGACCGGCTACGGGATCGTCGACTGCCACGGCGGAAGCGTGAAACTCGTCGAAGCGGGGACGGTCCGGTCGCGGGGCGAGGGACTCGAGGAGCGGCTGGCCTCGATTCATGCCGGGGTTCGCGAGGTGCTCGAGGCCTTCACGCCCTCGGCGATGGCGATCGAGCAGATCTTCGCCCACGCGCGGTTCCCCAAGGCGGCGATTCTGCTGGGCCATGCCCGGGGCGTGATCTGCCTGGCCGGGGCCCAGGCGGGCCTGGCCGTCCACCACTATCTCCCCAATCGGGTCAAGGGCACGCTGACCGGCAGCGGCCATGCGGGCAAGGAGCAGATCCAGGCGGCCGTCCAGCGGGAACTCGCCCTGGCCAGCCGGCCCGAGCCGGCCGACGCCGCCGATGCGCTGGCGGTGGCCCTAGCCGACTGGCACCTGCGGCTGCGGCCGCTGTTTTTCGGCACCGGGGCGGTGCGAATCCGGAGCGGACGCGCATGATCACGAGGCTGTCGGGAACGCTCGAGCGGGTCGAGTCGACCTTCGTCGAGGTGGCGGTTGGGCCGGTCGTCCACGAGGTCCTGATCACGGAGCTCGTCCGGCGGAGCCTCCAGACCAAGCTTGGGCAGCCGGTCGTACTCCACACGCTCGAGTATCTGGAGGGCAACCCGACGCGGGGCAACCTCGTGCCCCGGCTGATCGGCTTCCTCTCGGAGGTCGAGCGAGAGTTTTTCGAGCTGATCTGCGAGGTCGACGGGGTCGGGGTTCGCAAGGCCTTGCGGGCGATCATCCGGCCGGTCGGCGAGATCGCCTCGACGATCGAGGAGCAGGATGCCAAGGCCCTCTCGACCCTGCCGGGGATCGGTGCGGCCACGGCCGAGCGAATGATCGCCAAGCTCCGCCGGCGGATGCCGAAGTTTGCGTTGCTCGTGGCCCGCGAGTCGCCCGGCGAAGCGGGCAGGGCCGGCGACGTCTTCAGCGAGACCTTCGAGGTGCTCCGGTCGCTCGGCCATTCCGACAGCGACGCCCGCCGACTCGTCGACGCCCTCCGGGAAGAAAAGAAGAAACCCAAGGACGTCCAAGACGCCCTCGAGGCCATCTACCGGCAAATGCACAAGCCCCGGTAAGCCGCCCCCGGTAAGCCACCCCACCGACGAGCCCGGGATCGGCGGCTGCTCGAGGAGCTTTGCGGGAATCGCAACCCACGATTTCCCAGCGAAGCCAACCCAATCGCCCCACCACCCTCGAGGTCACCGCGATTCCCGCCGCGACGAGACAGCCGCCGTCCCGGGCGGACAGTTGCCCACCGTGCGGACAGCCACCGTCCCGGGCAGCGGCACCCGCTAGACTCGGGGCGTCAAGGACATGACGGAGCACTCGAATATGGAATCCTTCCGCGACGTGTCGATGAAGGCCCCGGAGGAGCCGTCGCCGGAGGACCGGGCGCTGCGGCCGCAGCGGATGGCCGAGATGATCGGCCAGCGGGCGGTCTACGAGCGGCTCGAGATCGCGATCGATGCGGCCCGCAAGCGGGGCGAGACGCTCGGCCACATTCTGCTCGACGGGCCGCCCGGTCTCGGCAAGACGACGTTCGCCACCTGCATCCCCAACGAGCTCGGCACGAGCCTCCAGATCGCCAGCGGGGCGGCCCTGGCGGCCCCCAAGGATCTGCTGCCGTACCTCACCAATGCCGCCGAGGGCTCGGTGCTGTTCATCGACGAGATCCACCGGCTGCCGATCGCGGTGGAGGAGTTTCTCTACCCCGCGATGGAAGACTTCCGGATCGACATCACCCTCGGCGACGGCGTGGCCGCCCGCACGATCAACATGCCGCTCAAGCCCTTCACGCTCCTCGGGGCGACGACCCGGGCAGGACTGCTCTCCGCCCCGCTGCGGGATCGGTTCGTGATCCGCGAACACCTCGACTACTACTCGCCCGACGAGCTCGCCCAGATCGTTCATCGCTCGGCCGGCAAGCTGCAGATGCCGATGGACGACGAGACCGCCGACGAGATCGCCCGCCGCAGCCGGGGCACGCCGCGGCTGGCCAACAACCGGCTGCGGTGGATTCGCGACTACTCGACCAGCCGCACCGAGGGGCGGCTCGACGTCGAGATCGCCAGGGCGGCGTTGGCGATGCAGGGCATTGATGAGATCGGCCTCGACGGCTTCGACCGCAAGTATCTCGAGACGATCCAGCGGGTCTTCGCGGGCGGGCCTGTCGGGATCGAGGCGATCGCCCACACGATGAGTTCGGCCCCCGACACGCTCGAGGATGACGTCGAGCCGTTTCTGCTGCGGTGCGAGTTGGTGATCCGCACGCCGCGGGGCCGCAAGCTGACGCCCAAGGGCGACGAGCACATCGGCGGCACCCCCGCCGGCCGCGGCCGGCTTTTTTGACCGCCGACGCGGATGCGGACTCGGGGGCTCGCGGGGACCGGGAACGCCCAACGGCCCGCCGTCCCCCCGGCTCGCGCCGGGGGGCT
>CALGAS010000156.1 GCA_937959175.1 uncultured bacterium
AACAAGCTGGTAACGGTCGACCAGCTGCCGGCGGGCCGCCTCCCAGGCGGCTTCGTCCGGACCGAGTGCCGGGTCGTCGAGCGGATCGAGCAGATACAGCTGCGAGCAGTCGACGGCCGGATCGGCGACGGCGGCGAGGCCGGCCGGGTCGGCAGCGGTGTCGACCCGCAGCGTTTCAACGCCAAGACCGGAGAGTTTGTCGGCAAAAGCGGCTGCGACCTCGCCGCGGCCGACCACGACCGCCCGGCCGGAGAGTGTTCGGGGAGGGGCTCCGGCGAGCGGCCAGGGCACGAGCCTGACGAGGAAGCGGGTGCAGATCCGCTCGGAGTCGTCGACCGGCGAGCGGCCGTCGACCGAGCTGCCGAGCCGGGCAAACTCGGCGGCCGGCAGCAGCGGCAGCGGTCGGCCGCCACCGCCCGGCGGGGTCGGTGGCGATTGCGTCGCGGCTGCTTCAGAGGTCGGCTGCGGGGCCGCAGTCGGCTGGGCACCGGACCCGCCGGCCGGCGGCGACCCGGCCGGCTGCCTGGCTGCCCGGCTGGCGGCAAACCAGTCGCCACAGTCGATCTCGCGGAATGCCACCCGGCCGTCTTCCGGCCGCCGCACGGTCACGAGCACCCGGCCGGCCTGCGGGTCGAACACCATGCTCGCCTGGTTGTCGACCCGGGCGATCGTGTTCATCGTCGCATGCCGGGCCTCGCGCTGGCGGGCCACATCGAAGCGATCGCGAAGCAGCATCGAGAACGCCTCGGCCGTCGCCGGGCAGCGATCGGGGCCGGCAAGCTGCCGCAGCCGCGTCAGCCGGGTCCGCGAGTGGGCCGGCACCGCGGCTGTCCCAAGGCCGAGCAGCGAATGATTCGCCAGGCAGACCGGCTCCCGCACCTCGGCCTGCCGCAGCCGGCCGCTGTCATACTCGACATGCAGCACGCGGCCGCTGGCAGCCTCGCTGAGCAGCATCGCCCAGCCGCCATCGCGGGGCAGTTCAGCGATCAGCTCAACCGCCTCGGCGGCGGTGCTTGCAGTCGACAGGACCTTGTCGACGACCGCCGAGTGCATCAGGCCCCGGCGACGGCCGGTTCGCGGCGGCTGATCGAGGAGCATCGAGCTGGTGACAACCAGCCCCGCCTCGTTCATCCCGTTGATGCCGGCGGCAAGCCCGGCGGCGGTAAAGGTCACCGAGGCGAGTCGGCCGGCCGGCCGACGCACATGCACACAGCGGCGGATCCCGTCGCCGAGGACGAGCCCCGCGGGCAGATCTTCATTGGCCCCCTGCAGAAGCCGGCCGGTGCGGGTGACCGCCGCCGGGAAGACAGCCTGGACGCAGCCGCCGTCGAGGCTCGGATCGATCTGGAGATGCATCGCCACGACCGACTCAAAGGCGACGCCGGCACCCGCCGCGATGCCCCGCAGCTCTTCCCGCTGCTCCGGCGTTGTCAGAGTTTCGTAGTCGTCGAGGACCGCCAGCGGGTCGAGCAGCCGGTCGCGGGCGGCTGCCGGCAGATCGGCGAGGAGCTCAATTGCCGCCTGAATCTCTGCGGCAAACCGGCGGCCGTGGGCCTGCCCCATGGCAAAGGGAGTGCCGACGAGCTGCACCAGCCCCAAGGCTGCCTGATCGTCCGCGGCGTCGGCCGGCGGCGTGGCGGCCGGCTGCCGTTGCGGCTCGGTGGCAGCCGGGCTGACGGACGGTCGCGGCGAATCCTGCCACCCCGCCAGCTGGGGCGACTGGGGTCGCGAGGCCGACCGTCGGACGTCCGGCTGCCCGTCGATAGCGCCGGTCACTTCAAGCGTCGCCCGCACCGCGGCGAGCCGGAAAGCGGCAGCGGCGTTCTCGCCGCGTCGCCGCACGTCACTGGCGACCACGAAGGCGGGACGGTCACCGACGATCCGCCGCGTCAGCTTGGCGAGGACGCTTCCGGGCCCCGCTTCGACAAACACCCCGACCCCTTCGCCGAGCAGCCGCTCAATCTGATCGAGGTAGCGGACCGGCCGGGTCAGCTGCTCGACGAGCAGCCGGCGAATCTCCTCCGGCTCGCCGAGGTAGCGGTTGTTGACGCTGCTGAGGACGGGAATTCGGGGAGGGTCGATCCGCAGCGGTTGCAAGGCGTTGCGGAACGGCTCGGCGGCGGACCGCATCAGCGGCGTGTGGAACGGCCGCGGCACCTCGAGCAGCTTTGTCGGCACCCGGCGGTCACCGAGCAGCCGGCCAAGCTCGAGCAGCTCGTCGCGACGGCCGCCGGCGACCGTCTGCCCGCGGGAGTTGCAGTTGGCGACGAACACGCCCGCCCCGACCTCGGCACAGGCGGAGGTGACGACCGCCTCGTCGGCCGCGCAGGAGAGCATCGCGCCGGCTGCGTCAGCCGCCCCGCAGATCGCCTCGCACCGCAGGAACGTCGCTGTCGCGGCGGTGGCGAAGGTCCACGCCCCGGCGGCATGCAGCGCCGCGAACTCGCCGTAGCTGTGGCCGGTGATGCGGTCGGGCTCGAGCCCGAGGTCGGTGAGCACGGCGAACTGGATCGTGTCGGCCACGAGCATCGCCAGCTGGGTCCGGAAGACGTCTTGGCCGAGCTGGCCATCGGCATCGCTGACGATCGTGTCGAAGGTTGGATACCCCAGGGTCGTGAGGGCCTGATCGATTTCCCGGCAGGCGGCGGCAGCAGCGGGCGAGGTTTCGACCAGTTCGCGAAGCATGCCCGGATACTGCGAGCCCTGCCCCGGAAACAGGCAGGCGACCAGTGGCCGTCGGCCATTCGCCTCGCCGAGGGCGATACCCCGGGCCTCCCAACGATCGCGGGCGGACGGGTTTTCAAACTCCGCCGTCACGAGCCGGGCACTCGCCGCGAGCTCCTCGGGCGAGCGGGCGACGATGGCGAGCCGGTGGCCCGGTCCGGTGAATCGGGCGGTGTCGGAGTCGCCGGCAGCGGCAAACCGCGGCCCGGGGTCGGCCGCACAGGCGTCGGCCGCCGCGAGCAACTCGCTGACGGTCGCCGCCGCCAGCCGCACGGTTCGCGGACAGGCGACTGCTGACTCGGCGGCGACCGGCGGCGGCGCCGGCGATTCGGAGGCCCGGTCCACTGGCAGCGGCGTGCCGCGTTCGAGAAGCACATGGTGAGCCATGTCGCCGTGCACCGCGTCGATCCCGATCAGCAGCCGGCCGGCGGCAGCCGGCGGGGGCAGCAGCGCCGCTGGGGATTGTTCGGCGACGGTGTCGTGAACCGCGACGCCGGCCCGCAGCTCTGCCGTTTCAACCTCGCGGGCCGCCTTGACCAGCGCGAGGCCGGCGGCCGCCCCGAAGGCATGGCCGATCCGCGGCGCCAGGGCGGCGAGGGCGGGACCGGTGCCGGCTGAGCGATAAGCCTGGCGAACCGCCTCGAGTTCATCCCGGTCGGCGGCGGCGACCCCGGCCGCGGCCGCTTCGACGGCCGCAACGTCGGCCGGCGAGACTGCGGCATCGGCGAGGCACCGCTCGATCGCGGTGCGGACCGCGGCCGGCCCGGCCGCCCGGGCCGTCCCGATGCCGCGGACGATGCCGTGGATGCGGTCGCCGTCGCGGCGGGCGTCGGAGAGTCGTTTGAGGACGAAGACCGCGGCAGCCTCGGCGGGAAGCAGGCCGTCGCTCGTCTCGTCGAAGGCCCGCGGTCGGCCCGAACGCGACAGCTGCCCGCCGAGGGCGAGCTGCTCGTAGGTTGCCAGCGACATGCTCCGCTGGCCGGCGGCGCAGAGCATGCAGTCGGCGCGGCCGGTAAGCAGGAAGTTCCGGCAGATGTCGAGGGCCGCCACCGCCGAGGCCGCCCCGCCGTCGACAGCCGTCGCACCGCCGCCGAGATCAAACGTCTTGGTGATCCGCGATGCCAGCGAGCTGCTGGTGAAACTCCCCGTTTCATCGACGAGGGCGGGCAGCCGCTCGATCACCAGGTCGGCGAACCGTTCGCAGACCGCCTCGGCGACCGCCGCCGGCACTCCCCGGCCGGTGAGTTCCTGCCGCACGGCGCGGGTGAAATAGGGCAGCCGCATACCGATCTGCAGCGCGACGGCGAAGTCGCCGCGAAACATCGTGCCGACAACGACGCCGGTTCGGCCCCGGGGAGGCTCCCGCTCGGGATAGCCGGCATCGGCCAGTGCCTGCGAGACCGTGTCGAGCAACAGGAACTGCAGCGGGTCGGCGGCGGCGATCTGCTTGGGCGGAATCTTGTGCCGCCGCCAGTCGTAGGCAAAGTCGGTGATGAAGCCGCCGAGTTTCTGGGGGGACCGTCCGGGCCGGGCCGGGCCGGGGTCGAAGGCCGCCGCGATGTTCCAGCGATCCGCCGGAACTTCCGTGAACGGCCGGGACTCGGCTGCCAGCAGATCCCAGAGCGCAGCGGCTGAGACCGCCCCCGGGGCGACCGCCGCCATGCCGACGATCGCGATGCCGTCGGCCTCCGGCACCTCGCTGAAGGCCCGGGGGGCGAGCGGCCGGGGCGTCTCGGCGGCGGCTGGCGGCGGGGTGCCGGTGAACTCATCGAGGACGACGTGGGCATTGAGCCCGCCAATTCCAAAGGAGTTGACCGCCGCCCGCCGCGGCAGGCCGCCGGTCGCCGGCCACGGCTGTTGCTGCCGCGGCACGACCAGCGGCGTGGCGTCCCAGTCGATGTCGGGGTTGAGCTGGTCGATGCCCGGCACCGGCGGAATCGTCTGCCGCTGCATGCAGAGCACCGCCTTGACGAGCCCGGCGAGTCCGGCAGTTTCCAGCGTGTGGCCGATGTTCGCCTTCACGCTGCCGATCGGAACCTGGCGGCCGGGTGGCAGATGGTCCCGCAGCGCGTCAGCCAGCGCCCGAACTTCGGTGGCGTCGCCGACGCTGGTGCTCGTCGCATGGGCTTCGATGTAGCCGAGCCGGGCCGGATCGAGCAGGTCGGCGTGAGCCCGGCGGATCGCCTCGGCCTGGCCCTCGGCGCGGGGCGCCCAGAGACTTTTGCCGCGGCCGTCGCTCGACACGCCGATGCCGCGGATCACCGCCTGCACGGGATCGCCGTCGGCCAGGGCCCGCCGCAGCGTCTTGACCAGCACGATCACGTAGCCCTCGGCCGTCACCAGGCCGTCGGCGGCGGCGTCGAAGGGCCGCGAACCGGTCGCGCTGACCGACTGGGCTTTTGAGAACAGGACGAGGCTGTCGAACCGGCAGTGGGAGCTGCCTCCCACCACCGCCATGTCGCTCCGGCCGAGCAGCAGATCGTCGGCGGCGGCGGCCAATGCCATCAGCGACGAGGAGCAGGCGGCATTGAGGGCGACGCAAGGGCCGTCGAGCCCGAAGGCCTCCGCCAGCGTCGTGCTGCACCGCTGGGCGTCGAGCTGAGGGCCACCGGTGGCCGACCGCTGCGGCAGCCGCCGCCGCTCGCGGGCGACAACCGCGTCGATCAGCCCCTGGGCATCGACGCCGGCCGCCTCGGCAAAGCCCTCGACTTCGGCAAGCCAAGCCGCCGTGTCACCGAGCATCGCGGCATACATCAGGTCGCCGCCGAGGCCGGTGCCGCGGGTGTGGCCGACGTAGACACCGGTCCGCCCGGCGGGCACCGCCAGCGGATCGATCTTGGCATGCCGAAACGCCGTCGCCGCGACCTCGCAGAGTTCGAGATGGGCCGCGTCGCAGTCGGCGGCCTGCTCCGGCGTCAGCCGCCAGCGGCCGGGGGGCTGCTGCCGCGGGGCGACGATGCCGCCGATCGACGAGTAGGTTTTGCCGCGGACACCTTTGTGCGGATCGAAGAACAGCTCGCGGTCGAGCCGCTCCGGCGGCAGTTCGCCGATCGCCGACTTGCCTTCGGCGACAAGCTCCCAATAGGCATCGAGGCCGTCGGCGCCGGGCAGCCGCACCGCCATGCCGATGATGGCAAGCGGCTCGCGGGCCAGCGGACTGGCAGCGTCTTCGCTGCCGGGGGCGGCGGTGTTGTGGGCGTGGTCTGTCATCGTCCCGTGATGTCCGGGGGTGCTCAGCGGGATGTCGCCTCGACGAGGAAGTCGAGGACATGCCTGAGGGTGGGAAAGTCGTCGAGAGCCAGGTCAGCCCGCGGTGGAATGGCGAAGTACTCGCCGATCTCGCCGAAGAGCTGGGCCTTTTTGATGCTGTCGATGCCGAGGTCGGCCTCGAGGTCGGCGTCGAGTTCGACGATCTCCGGCGGATAGCCGGTCTGTTCGACGACAAAGTTCACGAGGAAGGCCGAGAGTTCGGCGACCGACCGGCCTGTTCCGGCTTCAGTCGCCACCGGTTCAGTCGCGGCATGTCCGTTCCGCGAGGCCACGGCAGCAGAGCCCGCCGGGCCGGCCAGCGCCGGCATCGCGGCAACGCCGCTGGGCATCGCCGGGGCACCGGCCGTTGCCGGCTGCGGTGATGCGACGCCATTGCGGTCGACCGCCGGGGCGGTCGCTTCAATCAGAAAGTCGAGGACATGCTGCAACGTCGGGAAGTCGTCGAGCGCGAGGTCGGCCCGCGGCGGAATCGCGAAGTATTCGCCGATCTCCCCAAACAGTTGTGCCTTCTTGATGCTGTCGATGCCGAGGTCGGCCTCGAGGTCGGCATCGAGCTCGACGATCTCCGGCGGGTAGCCGGTCTGCTCGACGACGAAGTTGACCAGGAAGGCCGAAAGTTCCGCGGCACTCCGGGCGACTGGGGGCGGTGCCGCCGCGGTGACCGGGCTGGTGGCTGCCGCGGCCGCAGGCTGGCGAGCGGCTGCTGCCTGGCCCGCCACTGGCGGCGGCGGATTCGTCGTTGCATGAAGCGGCTGCGACGGCGGAGCCTGACGCTGCGGCGGTGCCGCCGGCGGCTGCTTTGGCGCCGCGGCGGCCGACTTCAGCCGCCCGCGGCGGCGCTCGGTGGCGTCGAAGTGGTGCGGAAAGCCCTGCTGCGGCGGTGCCTGCCGCTGAAACCGCTGGTCCTGCATCGATCGATTCTCCTGGGAGTCGGGAGGGAAACCGCCGGCCGCCGGACTGCGGTCCGCCGGTGGCTCGCTGTGTTCGGGCGATCTTGATTCGAGCTCGGGGTCGAGTCCAGCCGCCGAGGGGGCTGCTGAAAGGATGACGTGGAAGGCGGTGTCGCGAACCCCGCCGACATGCACGGCGACGACCGGTTCGGGCCCCGGGAGCCGCGCTGCCTTTTCCCGGGCGGGTTCGCAGAGCCGGCGGTGGGCGGCCGCGGTCTCGCCGGGCCGGTCGAGCCCAAAGGCAGCCGGCAGCTGGCCGCTGCCAACCGCGGCGACCGCTTCGAGCAGCGGGATCATCGCCGCGGCTCCGGCGGCGTGGCCAAAGCGGGCCAGCGGTGTCGTCAGCGGGCGAGGCCCGGCGGCCGGCGGGGCTCCGTAGGCCCGGGCGAGCCCTTCGAGTTCCTCGGCATCGAGGTCGGCATCACCCGTTCCGAGCCATTCAAAACCGCCGACGCCGTCGGGGTTCAGCCCCGCCTCGGCGAGGCCGCGGGCAGCTGCCTTGCGGCAGGCCCGCCAGCAGGCGGCATCGGTACCGGCGCCAACGCCGCGGATCACCGCGAGCACCGGGTCGCCAGCCGCCTGGGCGGCGGCAAGCCGGCGAAGCAGCAGCACGCCGCAGCCCTCGGCCGGCAGGAAGCCACGGGCCGCCGCGTCAAGCGGGGCGGGGCCGGTCTGTTCGTCAACCAGCCCGAGCAGCGCCATCGTCGCGTAGCGGTTGATGCTCATGTCTTGGTGGGCGGCAATGCAGATCATCAGGTCGTTGTCGCCGGATCGCAGCTGGTCGACGCCTGAGAGCAACGCCGCCGCCGCCGCCGTGATCCCGGCGTCGATCGCCACGCCGCCGCCGCCAAGGTCAAAGGTCTTGGTGATGCGGCTGGCGAGGCTGCTGGCGGTAAAGCTGCCGGTCTCGTCGAGCAGAGCCGGAAACCGGTCGAGAAAGCTCGCCTGAAACGCCTCGAGCAATGCGTGCCGCTGCGACGCGTCGAGGCCCTCGGCGGCGAGGAGCCGCTCGAGCAGCTGGCGAAACCAAGGCAGCCGCAGGCCGAGCTGCAGCGAGGTGGCAAACTCGCCGCCAAACAACGTTCCGGCGACGACGCCGGTGCGGTGTCGCAAGCCGTCGAACCGGGTTGTCCCGCCGTCCTCCCCGTGCAACGCCCGATCGACGGCGTCGAGAATCATGAACTGCAGCGGGCTCGCCTGGGCGATCTGCTTTGGGGGAATCTTGTGGCGTTTCCAGTCGTAGGCGAATCCGTTGACAAACCCGCCCCGGCTGACCGGACTGCTCGCCGGCCCCCGCTGACCGGGCCGCAGAAACCGGGCAGCCTGCCAGCGTTCCGGCGGCACCTCGCTTTTGGGATCGGTGTCGCCCGCCACGAGTTCGCAGAAGGCGGCGTAGGTCAACGCCCCGGGCAGCACCGCACCAGCACCGACGACGGCAATCGGCTCGGCGGCCCGGTCGGCCGCCGCGACCGTCGGCCGGGTCGGGGGGCTCGGAGGCGGCGGGATCCGGCCGCCGGCTGGAAAAGAACGCGGGCGAACCGGCAGCGGCTCGTCGATCACGACATGGGCGTTGAGTCCGCCAATCCCAAAGGCGTTGACGGCGGCCCGGCGGGGCATGCCCGGCCGGAGCGGCCGCCACGGCTCGGCCGATTGCGGCAGCCGGAAGGGGACCTCGTCCCAGGCAATCGCCGCGGTCGGCTCTCGGCAGTTGGCCACCGGCGGCACGACGCCGTGCTGCAGGGCGAGAATGGCCCGCAGCCGCCCGGCGGCGCCGGCGGTTTCGAGCGTGTGACCGATGTTGCCCTTGATGCTGCCCAGGGGAATTCGGCCGCCGGGCGGCACCCGGTCGGCGAGGGCTTCGGTCATCGCCTCGACCTCGGTACTGTCGCCGAGGGTCGTTGAGGTCGCGTGGGCTTCGAGATACTGCAGCGGCACCCCGTCATCGAGCCACTCGTGGGCCCGCCTCATCGCGGTGACCTGGCCCTCTCGCCGCGGCGCCCAGAGGCTGCGGCCCCGGCCGTCAGAGGAGAGGCCGCAGCCGCGAATCACCGCCCGAACCGGCCAGCCGTTGGCGACAGCCTGCTCCAGCGAGCAGAGCAGGAGCATCACCACCCCCTCGCCGACGACGAGTCCGTCGGCGGCGGCATCCCAGGGCCGGCTCCCGCTGGCGCTGAGCGACCGGGCCTGGGAAAACAACGCGAGCGTGTCGGAGTGGCAGTAAGAGACGCCGCCGACGAGGGCCATCTCGAGCCGGCCGGTCTCGATCGCCCGGACCCCGTGAACGACCGCCTGGAGCGACGACGCGCAGGCGGCGTTGAAGGCGATCGCCGGCCCGTCGAAGCCGAGCAGGTTGGCCGGCAGGCGGGCAGCCGACGCCGCCCCCAGCACCGGACCGCCGTCGGCATCCCGGCCGCGGGTGCGGCGGCGGACCTCGCTCACCAGGCCCTCGACGATCCGGTCACCCGCCGCAGCTGGCAGCGTTGCCACCGCCGGCAGATTCCGCAGCAGCTCGGCCACCTGCTCGATCTCCGCGAAGCAGGCGAGATCGCCCGCCAGACCGCTGGAGCGGGTGTGCCCAACGAAGACGCCCCCGTTGCGACTGGGCATGTCGAAGGGGTCGAACCCGGCCGCGGCCGCTGCCTCCAGGGCGACGTCGCAGGCGGTGGAGAAGGCCGGTTCGGGATGGTTGCGAAACGGCTCGGGCAGCCGGCTGTCCGGCCGGGGTCCCCAGTGGTCGAGCAGGCAGGCGATGTCGACGTAGGTCTTGGCGAGCCGTCCCGGCGTCGGGTCGTAGAGCAGGTCGCGGTTGAGCCGCGCCGCCGGGATCGGTGCCACCAGTGAACGTCCCGACTCAATCGTCTGCCAGAGTTCGTCGAGCGAGTCGCCCCCCGGCAGCCGGCAGGCCATCCCGATCACGGCGACCCTCGTCGCGGTGCCGGCTGCGGCACCGGCGTCTCCCTGCGCGATCATGGCGTCACATCCTTCCGCTGGCGGGCCAGCCGTTCGACGGCCGCGACAAGGCTGGCGGCGGCCTCGGGCCGAGCCGCGAAGACCGCCAGTCTTCCCCGGCGAAAGGCGTGGGCCGCCGAGAGATCGCCTCGGGAAATCTCGTCGAGTGTTTCACTTGAGAGCCTGATCCGGGCGGTGTCAGATTCCGGTCGGCCGACCGCCGGTTGCAGCTGGTCCTGGTCGAGCGACCAGATGCCGCCACCGGTGCCTGAGACCTCAAGCCGGGCAGATCCAGCCGCGGCCGGCGGGCTCGACGGGGACGGCTGGCAGGGCAGATCCCGCTCAACATCGAAGGCCGCCACCGGGGGCCGGGGTCGGGGCCAGCCGAAATTCGCCTCGAGGGCAAAGTCGCAGAGCCGCCGGAGCATCGCGGCATCGACGACCGGACAGGGAAGGTCGGCGGCAGCCTCGGTCGTGTTGGTCGTGTCGAACTCCGGGTCGTCCCGCCAGTACGCGGCGTAGGTTGCCATCTGCTCGCGGAACGCGGCGGCGAACCGCTCGGGCAACGCGGCGGCGGTCTCCGCAGCCGGACGCCTGCCGGCCGCATCGTGAGGTTCCCGGTCGAGCCGGGCCATGATGCTTTCCCGGGTGACCTTGGCGATCTCCCGGACCGGCACCCGGTTGGCCGGGGTGAGGTGATAGGTGCGGCCGTGCCACCGTGGGTCGGCCACGATGTGGGTAGCCACCCGCGAGACCCAGTCGACGGGCACGAGGTTTTTCGCCTCGCCGCCGGCGAGGCCAAGCGCCGCCATCCAGAGCGATTCGGGAATCGGCGGCAGCCCGGAGAGTGTCGGCAGCAGAGCCGACATCACCCGCAGCGGTGTGTAAAAGCCGTGAAAGGTGCTGGTGTAGGACGTCCGGGAATCCCCGATGATGATCGCCGGCCGGAGGACCGTCGGCGGTTCGGGAAAGCCTGCCGACCGGACGATCTGCTCCGCTTCACGTTTGCTCGCTTCGTAGTCGTTGCCGAATTGCTGGCCGCAGTCGAGGTCCTGCTCGCGGATGCGGCCGTTCCGCAGACCGCAGACGTAGGCGGTCGAGACCTGGTGAAACCGGGGAATGCCGCACTCGCGGGCGAGTTCAACGACGTTTGCCGTGCCGCCGACATTTCCCCGCCACGGTTCCTCGTCCCGCGGCCCGCCGGTGACAAACGACAGGCTGGCGGCGTTGTGCAGCACCGAACCACAGCAACTGCTCAGCCAACGCCGCTCCGCGGCGGAGAGCCCCAGGCCCGCAGCGGCGAGATCTCCGGCCAAGACAACCGGTCGCTTGAGCGACCGCCCGGCCAGCCGGTCCCAACGGTCCATTACCGCATCGATCCGGCTCCGCGCGTCGGCGGCGCGGGTCGGCCGGACGACGACCGCCACATCGGCGTCACGGACGAGCAGGTCACGAAGCAGGTACTGTCCAAGCAGGCCGGTTGAGCCTGTCACAAGAACAAATGACCGCTTCCCTTTCACAACAACCACCTTCTGCGGGA
>CALGAS010000157.1 GCA_937959175.1 uncultured bacterium
GCCGGTCGCTTCGCTGAAGCGTTGACAGCGCTCTCCGTCTGGTACGACGACCCCTCGCTGGGCCTCGAGGAGAGCCATCGACTGGAAGACCTGCTCGGCCAACTGGCGGGCACCGTCATCTACTCCCAACAAGACTTGCTCCTCCCGCCCCATGTCGTCGCCCCGGGCGAGACGCTGCCCGCCATTGCGGCACCGCTGGGTGTTTCCTGGCAGTTGCTCGCCAAGATCAACGGCGTCGACGATCCGATGCGGCTGCTGCCCGGGGAACACCTCAAGCTGGTGCGGGGGCCGTTTGACGGCGTGGTCAGCATCGCCCGCCGGCGGCTGAGCCTGCAGGTCAACGGAGCGTATGCCGGCAGCTTCCCGGTCGTCGTGGGCCGCGACTTCCTGGCCCGTGTCGGCACATCGCTGCCGGTCGCCGAGATTCGCCGGGCCAGCCCCGGCCAATCGGTCCAGCCGGGTTCGACGGGATCGGCGATCGTGCTCGGTGAAGGCCTCGTGATCGAAGGCGTCGATGATCCGGCGGGGGCGGCCGACGACGCCGCTCCGGCCAGCCTGGTCGTCTCGGCTCGCGATCTCGACGACCTCCTCGACATCCTCGGCCCGGGCTCGAGCATCCTCGTCCGGCAGTAGCGGGCCGGAGCGGATCCACGCCACCGTGGGGGCAGGTTTGCAACCTGCCCAACTCAGCCGAGCGCCGCAGCCGCCCGCGCGAGGGCCGCATCCACGCCGGCCGCCGCCGCGCTCCCATCGCCCACGGCCTGCTCGGCCACCAGCCGCACGATCGGCTCGGTGTTGCTCGCCCGGACGAGCAGCCAGCCACCATCCCAGTCGAGCCGGAGGCCGTCGAGCCGGCTCGCCCGCGCCTCGGGGAAGGCCGCCGCGATCCGCTCGAGGCCGGCAGCCAGGCCCGGCCCGCTGGTCGCCGGCGAGAGGGCGGCCTTGGTCTTCTTCATCACGAACCTCGGCAGGGCGGCGGCCAGGTCGGCCACGGGGGTGATCGCTTCCCCGGCACACATCCGCTCGAGCACGATCGCCATCGCCACGGCGCTATCGCGGACGAGCACGACCCGCGGATCGATCACTCCGCCGTTGCCCTCGCCGCCAAGCACGGCCCCCTCGGCGAGCATCCGATCGACGACATTCGCCTCGCCGACCGCCGAGACATGGCAGGGTACGCCTTCGCGGGCGGCGATGGCGGCGGTCATTCCGCTCGTGGAGCAGTTGACGACCAGCGGCCCGGGAGTCTTGCCGATGACGCCTTCGACGCAGAGGGCGAGCGTCGCCTCCTCGCCGAGGTAACGGCCGGCGGCGTCGGCGATCGCCAGCCGGTCGGCGTCGGGATCCTGAAAGAATCCGACATCGGCTCCAGCTGCGGGAATCTGTGGCAGGAGCCCGGCCAGGTTGGCGGCGGTCGGCTCCGGCTCATGCTCGAACTTTCCATCGGGCTCGGTCCCGACGGCGACGACCTCGCAGCCGAGAGCCTCCAGGAGCGGCAGGGCGACGCGGCTGCCGGCGCCGTGGCCGCAATCGATCCAGACCCGGGGCCGGCAGCGGCGGATCGCGGCGACGTCGACGATGTCCGTCACGAGCTTCACGTGGGCGGCGGTCGGATCGAAGGGCTCGACCTGGCCAGCCGCCGGCTCGAACGCGGCCTTGTCAGCAGGGCGATCGCTCGCGTCGAGGCGTTGATAGGCGGCCAGCACGTCCTGGCCGGCCTCGGCCGTGAGGACGCGACCGGCAGCGGCGAAGAGTTTCATCCCGTTGTAGCGGGCCGGGTTGTGGCTGGCGGAGATCTGGATGCCGCCGGCCGCGGCGTGTTCGCGAACGGCGATCCCGATGGTGGGCGTGGCGGCGACGCCGCAGTCGATCAGATCGCGGCCGGCTGCGGTGAGCCGGGCGATGATCGCCGCGGCCAAAAGCGGCCCGCTCGCCCGGCCGTCGCGGCCGATCACGATCGGTCCCGGCGGAAGCGTCGCGGCGAACGCCGCAGCGTAGCGGGCGGCGACTTCGGGGGTGAGCGTTTTGCCGACCACGCCCCGCAGGCCGGAGACGCTGACGATCAGCGGTTCGGACTTCGAGGGGGCGGAGTCGGCCACGGTCGTGGGGGCGGAACCGGCCGTGGGGCCGGGGGCGGAGGCGGGGATGTCGGTCATGGGCGGGAGTATACGGGGTGGGAGGGTCGTGGGTTGTTTGGTGGTGAATGAAACGTGGGCCCGGGTTTGCAACCTGGGCAATGCGGGATGGTCCAACCGCCCGGATTGTTGAGATACCGGTGGTTGGTTGGTTGTGAACGCGGATTGGGCGGGTTGGTGGTGAAAGGTTTTGTGGGCTTCCGGGGGCCGGGATGGCCCAACGGCCCGCCGTCCCCCCGGCTCGCGCCG
>CALGAS010000158.1 GCA_937959175.1 uncultured bacterium
TTTGCAACCTGGGCAATGCGGTGTCGCCCACCGTCCCGCCGTCCCGGACGAGTAGGAGGTCCGGGCGAGCGTCAGGCGGCGGCGGTTTCGTCCCAGGGCTGGAGTTCGGCCACGCCGCCGGGGAGCGTGAGCTCGGCCAGAGGGGTGCCGTCAGCGACCGGCGTCACCCCGTCCCGCCTGGTGAGATGGATCTGCTCCTGGCCGCTGAGGTGTTTCTTGAGCTGCTGCTCGAGATCCTTTTTCTCCGCCTCGGGAAGCTTGCCGAAGGCCGCCCGCCCCCGGCACTTTGGGAACTTCTGGCAGCCGAGCCAGGGGCCTCGCTTGCCGTCGCGGAGATTCATCAGGGCCCCGCACTTGTCGCAGACGATGTCGGTGACCAGCGGCGGTGGGGCGGGAAACTTGATGTTTCCCTTCTTGTCGAGGTTGAGGATGAAGGGGGGCGGCTCGGCCGGCTCGGTCGCAGCCTTTTTGCCCTTGGGCTTGGGAGGCCGCGGCTTGTCTTCGACGAGGAAGTCGCCGTAGCGGCCTGTCCGCTTCACCATCGGCACACCCGCCGGGGAGAGGAGGTCGATCTGCTCCGGCAGCAACGGCCGCCGCTGGCGGTCGACGGGCATCGCGAAGGTGCAGGCCGGCACATGCTTGGGCTTCTTGGCCCGGGTCTTTTTGGCCGCCTTCTTGGCAGTCTTTTTGCCCCGGCTCGCCTTGGCGGCCGGCTTCTCGGGCTCCGGCTCGGCCACGTTCTCGTTGTAGCCGGAGCAGGAGAGAAACTCCCCCTTCTTGCCCAGCCGAAACTCGAGCCTTCGCCCGCATTCCGGGCACTTGTAGGGGGCCGGATCGGCGGCCGCCTTGACGTGCTCTTGTTGCTCCGCCTCGCCGAGTTTGGGCACGAGTTCGTCGTGGAACTCGTGGAGCATGTCCGTCCACCGCTTGGAACCCTCGGCCACCTGGTCGAGTTCCCGCTCGATCTCGCGGGTGTAGCCGATCTCGATGAACTGCTCGGCGAAGCCCGCCTTGAGAAACTCGGTCACCGCCTCACCGATCGCGGTGGCATGAAAGCGGCGGTCCTGCTGGACAACGTAGCCCCGCTGTTCGATCGTGTTGATGATGCTGGCGTAGGTGGAGGGCCGGCCGATCCCTTCCTCCTCGAGTTTCTTGACCAGCGAGGCCTCGCTGTACCGGGGGGGCGGGGCCTGAAACTTCTGCTTCGGGTCGATGTCGAAGGGGGCCAGTTCCGTTCCCTTGTCGAAGTCCGGCAGGACCTGCTCGCCGTCGTCGCGGGGGACTCCGCTGACGCGATAAAAGCCGTCGAACCGGAGGACGCGGCCATTGGCCTTGAAGACGGCTCCGGTGTCGCGGTCGCTCCGCCGCATCTTCACGACTGTGGAATCCCACTGGGCGTCGGTCGCCTGGCAGGCGAGGAAGCCCTGCCAGATCAGCCGGTAGAGCCGATACTGCTCCTCGCTGAGGGCCGACCGGATCGAGTCGGGATCACGGGCGGGGTCGGTCGGCCGAATCGCCTCGTGGGCTTCCTGGGCGGCCTTGTTGCTGCTGGCGTAATCGCGGGGCTTCTCCGGCACGTAGGCTTTGCCATACGTCTCGCCGAGATAGCGGCGGGCCATCGAGATCGCCTCACCGGAGAGGTTGGTCGAGTCGGTTCGCCTGTAGGTGATCAGGCCGACCCGGCCCTCGGCGGGCAGGTCGCTGCCCTCGTAGAGTTG
>CALGAS010000159.1 GCA_937959175.1 uncultured bacterium
GTTTCCCGGCGTCTACGCCTGCTTCCCGGCGGAGCGGGCCAAGCCGGGCGGCACGGTCTACGCCCGCGTCAGTCCGGCCGGCGGGGCAGGGGAGGACCGGCGGATCTACCTCGCCGGGCAGCTGTATGGCGGCGGCAACGTCTTCTATGTCGGCAGCGGTGAACTCTGGCGGCTCCGGGAGATCGACGATGCCTGCTACGACCGGTTGATGCCGCAGATCGTCCGCCATGTCTCGCAGGGCCGGCTGATGCGGGGCACGCAGCGGGTGCGGCTGCTGGTCGATCGCGACCGCCATCCCGTCGGTGGAACGGTGCAGGTTCGGCTGGTGATGGCCGACGAGCCCCGGCTGGCAGCCGGTCGGCCGCCGGCCTGCCGGGCGATCGGCCCCGACGAGACGACCGTGATGGTGCCGCTGGAGGCCGAACCCGACCGGCCCGGCACCCTCCAGGGCAGTTTCGTGGTGACCCGGGAAGGGGCCTGGCGGATCGAGGTCGATCCGGCCGCCGGTCTGACGGAGGAACCGCTCGTGCACCGGATTCAGGTGCAACTCCCCGATCGGGAGCTCGTCCGCCCCCGCCTCGATCGCCCGCTGCTCGAGCAGCTCGCCTCCCGCACCGGAGGCGTGGCCCGCTTCCCGCAGCCGTCCGACTGGTCGACGGCGATAGCTGACGAACTCGCCGCCCGGCTCCCCGATCGCTCCCGGCGGGAGTATGAGACGGGCCCGCCCGACACCGACTTCAAGCGGCAGCTCAATACGGTGCTGCTGGCCGCCGGCGTCGGGTTCCTTTGCCTCGAGTGGGTCATCCGCCGGCTGGCCAAGCTCGCCTAGCAGACTGCCGCTGGCGCACGATGCAGACTGTTCCCGCCCGCCATGGGCTCGGGCTTCAGGCCGGGAGGGATGACCTCTTCACCGCGTCCCGGGAACCCACTTGATGTCGGCGAAGATGACCTTGGTGATGTCCTCGCCCGGCGCGGATGTGATCGTGATCTGTGAGACGGTGCTCCAGTCGGGCAGGGCTTGTCCGCTAGCCCCGCGCTGGAGCTGCCCGGCGGGAATCTGCATGCTCTGCCAGTCGTCGGAGGCGGTGATGTCGATCGTCGTCGTGAAGTTGCTGCCGGCATCGAGGATCAGCGTCTGCGGCTGGGTGCAGTAGTACTGGAAGGATAAGACCGCCCCCTTCGGAGCCTTCCACTTGGGATCGCTCAGCGTGCTGCAGGTCATCCCGCGGTTTTTGTTGAGGGGACGGATGCCCATCACGCCGCCGACGCCCTCGACCGGGGCGGTGTCGCTCCACGGGGAGTCCTCGCCAGCGAGCGAGTCGGCCCGGGTGTCGGTCGCCACGGCCGTGCCGAGTTGGGACGGAATGGCAGCGGTGAAGTCCGAGGAGATCACGATCGAGCCCTCATAGGACCCGCTGTAGGTGAGATTGGCGAAGGCGAAGACGTAGTCCTCCACATTCGCCACGGGTAGCGTAGCCACCCAGGTGTCGCCGCGCTGCTCGAGCTTCGCATCCCGCCAGTGCCGAATGAAACTGACCGGTTCCTTGAGGGCATACCAGGCCTCGACCGTGTCGAGGCCCGTCACTGTCGCCGGCGTGAGCACGAACTCGGGCACGCCCTCGGCATCGAGCCGGATTTCGGTCGTCGGGCGGGCGGGCCAGTCGATGTCGTTGCCGAGGACATATTTCTCCAGCCACAGCTTGCAGTCGTTGCCGAGCTTGTCGGTGTTGTGGTGGCCGCGGGCCTGATGGGCGAATGACCAGGGCACGCCGGGCTGGAACATCCGAAACGTCTGCTCCCCCCGCTCGTGGCCGCCGTGGTGGTCGTTCGATCCGTTCAGCCAGAGACAGGCCGCCTTGATGTGCGGCGCGTGGGACTCGGGGGCGACGGCGGCCAGCACCAACTCCTCGCCAGGAGTCGGGGGCAGGTTTTTCGGGGGCACCTCGTACATCCAGACATTCCGGTTGCGGTAGTAGTCGATCCACCCGATCCCGAAGTAGGCAACCACCGCCTTGACCCGCGAGTCCATGGCGAGATTCCACATCAGCGTGCCGCCGTAGGAATAGCCCCTGGCGCCGATCCGCGTCTGGTCGACTTCCTTCTGGGCCAGCAGATAGCTGAGGACCCGCCGCTCGATCGCATACCAGAGGTAGTCGGAGGTCTGCTCCGGGGCGGTGA
>CALGAS010000160.1 GCA_937959175.1 uncultured bacterium
GGGCCGAGGTGATCGACGCGGCCGGCCGGCCGGTCTTTCCGGGCTTCATCGACCCCCACACCCACATCTACCTGCCCTTCATGGGCACCTTCTCGAAGGACGACTACGAGACCGGCACCAGGGCGGCCCTCGTCGGCGGCACGACCACGATCTTCGAGATGGTCTGCCCCGGCCGGGAGATGTCGCACGCCGAGGGCTTCGCCCTCTGGCAGCGCCAGGCCGAGGGGAAGGCCTGCTGCGACTATTCCTTCCATCTGGGCGTCACCCACTTCGACGAGCATTCCCCGGCCCAGCTTCGCGAGATCGTGGCCGCCGGCGTGCAGAGCTTCAAGATCTTCCTCGCCTACAAGGGGGCCCTGGGGGTCGACGATCTCGAACTCTGGGAGACGCTCACGCTGGCGAAGGAACTCGGCGTCGTCGTCACCGCCCACTGCGAGAACGAAACCCTGATCGCCGCGCTCCAGGCCCAGTTGCTCGCCGCCGGCCGGACCGGCCCGGATGCCCATCACGACAGCCGGCCGCCGGCGGTCGAGGCCGAGGGGGTCCACCATCTCTGTGCCTTCGCCGGCCTGACCGGGGCGACGGTTTACGTCGTCCACCTCTCCTGCCGGGAGGCCCTCCGGACGGCGTTGGCCGCCCGGGAGCGAGGCGTGAAGGTCTTGGTCGAGACGCTGATCCAATACCTGCTGCTCGACAAGACCTGGGCGGAGCGGCCCGGCTTCGAGGGGGCGAAGTATGTGATGTCGCCGCCCCTGCGGGACGCCTCCAATCAGGCAGTCCTCTGGAACGCCCTGGCGGCCGGGCTCGTCCAGACGGTGGCCACCGACCACGCCCCCTTCGACTTCGCCACCCAGAAGCCGATGGGCAAGGACGACTTCACCAAGATTCCCAACGGGATCCCGGCGATCGAAGACCGGGTCACGCTGCTCTGGACCCACGGCGTCAACACCGGCCGGCTCACGCCTGAGCAGTTCGTGGCGGTGGCGAGCACCAACGCCGCCAAGATCTTCGGCCTCTGGCCGAAGAAGGGGGTGATCCAGCCCGGTGCCGACGCCGACCTCGTCATCTGGGATCCCGACTACCGCGGCACGATCACCGCCGCGAGGCAGCACCAGGCGGTCGACTACAACGCCTTCGAGGGGATGACGATCGAGGGCCGGCCGGCGGTGGTCACCGTCCGCGGCGAGCCGGCCGTCCGCGACGGCGAGTTCTGCGGGACGGTCGGCCGCGGCCGGTTCCTGCGGCGACCCGTCAGTTGATGGCCAGGGACGACACCTGACCTGGCTGCTCCAATGGCTGCTGCAGCTCGGCTGCGGGCTGGCGGGATGAGGCCCTATCATGGTTGCCGCTCGTCCCCACCCCGACAGGACTGCCGGCATGAACGCCCCCACTCCCGACCTCCGGCTCTGGAACGAAGACCTCGCTCCCGTCTCGCCCGAGCAACGCACCTGGACCTGGGCCAACGTGGCGGCCCTCTGGGTCGGGATGGCCGTCTGCATCACCACCTACACCCTGGCCGCCGGGCTGATCGAGCAGGGGATGAACTGGTGGCAGGCCACGCTCACGATCCTGCTGGGCAACCTGATCGTGCTGGTCCCGATGACGCTCAACGCCCATCCCGGCACGAAGTACGGGATCCCCTTCCCCGTGCTCCTGCGGGCTCCCTTCGGCACCTTCGGCTCCAACATTCCGGCGTTGATGCGGGGGCTGGTCGCCTGCGGCTGGTTCGGCATCCAGACCTGGGTCGGCGGAGCGGCGATCTATGCGACCGCAGCGGTCCTGCTCGGCTTCGATGCCGCCGCGGCCGAGCCGCTTCCCTGGCTGGGCATCTCGGCGGGGGAGTTTCTCTGCTTCATGATCTTCTGGGCGGCGAACGTCTGGTTCATCCTCCGCGGGATGGAGTCGATCAAGTGGCTCGAGTCGCTGGCCGCCCCGTTCCTGCTGCTGGTCGGCGTGGGCCTGGTGGCCTGGGCCTGGAAGGCGGCCGACGGCTTCGGACCGATCTTCTCGCAGCCGGCCCGGTTTGCCTCGGCGGCGGAGTTCTGGCCGGTCTTCGGGGCGGGGCTGACGGCGATGATCGGCTACTGGGCGACGCTCTCCCTCAACATTCCCGACTTCTCCCGCTTCGCCCGCTCCCAGCGGGACCAGATCCTCGGCCAGTCGCTCGGCCTGCCGGCCACGATGACCTTCTACTCCTTCATCGGAATCGTCGTGACGAGCGCCACGGTCGTGATCTTCGGCGAGCCGGTCTGGGATCCGGTGCAGGTGATCGCCCGGTTTGGCATCCCCTGGCTCTCGGCGGTCGCCCTGGTGACCCTCGCGGTCGCCACGCTCTCGACCAACATCGCCGCCAACGTCGTCTCGCCGGCCAACGACTTCGCCAACCTCGCCCCGCGGCTAGTGAGCTTCCGCACCGGCGGGCTGATCACCGCGGTGCTCGGGATCCTGATCCGGCCCTGGAAGCTCTACCAGGATCCCAGCGGCTACATCTTCACCTGGCTGATCGGCTACAGCGGCCTGCTCGGCCCGATCGCCGGGATCATGATCGCCGACTACTTCCTCTGGCGGCGGACGAGGCTCGACGTGGCCGGGCTCTATCGGCAGGACGGCCCCTATCGCTACAGCGGCGGCTTCAGCCTGGTCGGCTTCGGCTGCCTCGCCCTGGCGGTGCTTCCCAACGTGCCCGGCTTCCTGGCGACGATTCAAGCGGTCCCGGCAGACACCTTTCCGGCCTGGCTGGTCGCCGGCTACCACTACGCCTGGTTTGTCGGCTTTGCCCTCGGCCTGACGCTCTACAGCCTGCTGCGGCCGATCTTTCCGGACCGCTGAGGGCGACCGCGACGGCCCGTGTCGCAGCCTCGCGTCAGTGCTCGCAGCCCTGGCCGCCGTGCGAGCAGACATGCCGGCCGGCGGCCTTCTCCGCCAGGCCGGCGTGGGCCGCAGGGTCGATCGCCTTGACCTGCTCGAGGAAGGCGTCGAGATCGAGGCGTCGCCCGCCCCGCCAGGTGCCCTGCACCGTGACCGCCTCGGTGAGCTTGTTGACATCGACGGTGAAGGGATCGGCCGAGAGTTCGACGAAGTCGGCCGCCTTGCCCACCTCGATCGAGCCGAGATCGTGATCGCGGCCAATCTGGAAGGCGGCCTGCCGGGTGTGGGCCAGAAACGCGTCGTGGAGCGTCACCGCCTGATTGGCGGCATGAATCCGGCCCGAGGCGGTCCGGCGGGTGACCATCGCCTGCACGTTGAGCAGCGGGATCGGCGGGCTGACGCAGCCGTCGTTGTGAAACGAGACCGAGGCCCCCGCCCGGATCGCGTCGCCGGCCCGCACCCACTGGCTGCCGATCTCGGGGGCGAACATCGTGCCGTCCAGCAGGTCGCCCCAGTAGATGAACTGGGCCGGCAGAAGCGACACGGCCACGCCCATCCGGGCGGCCCGGGCAAACTGATCACCTCGGCCGCCGCCGCAGTGCTCCAGCCGCCAGCGGTGGTCCTTGCCGAGCAGCTGATTGGCCGCCAGGGCCCGCTCGTAGGCGTCGAGCACGACATCGATCCCGACGTCGCCATTGACGTGGAAGGCCATCTGCCAGCCTTCGGGGGCATGGGCCGCGAGGATTTTGTCGAGCTCGCTGCGGGGATAGTTGAGCATCGTCTCACCGGCCGGCCCGAGCGGAATGTCGGCCCGCCGGGTCGTCTCGTTGTCGAGATAGGGAAACGAGGCGGCGATCGTGCCGACCCAGGGCGATCCGTCCGCCCAGAGCTTGATCCCCTGCTTCCAGAGCAGGTCCTCAGGTATCGGCGTCTTGACCTTCTCGCCGCAGGTGGGATCGATCGACATGTGGTAGAGGGCCAGCCGCAGCGGACAGTCAGGCGCCCCCGCCAGCGCCACGTAGCCCGCCAGGAGCGACGACTCGTAGGTGTGCTCGGTGGTGGTGGTGACGCCGTTCCGCGCCATCAGGGCATACCACCGCGCCGCCGAGAGCAGCGGGTTGGGAACGGCCGCCTTCATCAGCTTGCTCGCAGCCGCCACGATCGCGGCCGTCTCGTAGGCGCGGCCGTTGGAACTGCCGTCGGGGTTGCGGCCGAACCGGGACCCTGCAGGGTCGGCCGGTGGCTTGCCCTCCGCCCAGCCGTTCAGGGCGATCACGGCCGAGTTGAAATAGATCTCGTGGCCGGAGTTGTCGATGATCAGGGCCGGCCGCTTGGGGAAGTAGCCGTCGAGCTGACGGTTTGTCAGCTCGGGAGCGCCTTGGAGCAGCCGATCGAGGCCGTTACAGAGAACCGGCTGGCCCGGGGGCAACTCCGCATCGAGCTTCCTCCAGAGCGCCTCGACATCGGCGAAGGTCGCGTAGCCGCGGTAGGGCGAGATCCAGTGGGCGGGCTCCTGGGTGACGATCCCGCCGAGCAGCGGATGACTGTGGGGGTCGATGAAGCCCGGCATCAACACCGTCGCCCCCAGATCGCGGACGGCCGCGGCCGGGGCGGCCTGCTGACAGGCCTCCAGGCTGCCGACCGCCGCAATCGTGCCAGTAGTCGTGTCGACGGCCACTGCCTCGGCGCGGGCCGCCGCGGGATCCATGGTGATGATGGTGAGGGCCTTGAGAATGAGATTCGCAGGCATGGCGGGAGCAGATCCAACAAGGGGGAATGGGACAAGAGAGGCTGCCCGGGATGAGGGGTCGCAGGTCAGCCAGACACCGGC
>CALGAS010000161.1 GCA_937959175.1 uncultured bacterium
ATCCAGGCCTACGAGATGGCCTACCGGCTGCAGTCGAGCGCCCCGGAGCTGCTCAACCTCGGCGGTGAATCGCCGGCGACGCTCGCCCGCTACGGCCTCACCGATCCCAATCAGGCCGGCTTTGCCCGCAACTGCCTGCTCGCCCGGCGGCTCCTGGAGCGGGGCGTGCGGTTCGTGCAGCTCTTCCACGAGGCCTGGGATCAGCACGGCGAACTGACCAAGAACATCAAGCAAAACGCCGCCGACACCGACCAGGCAAGCGCCGCCCTCGTGATGGATCTCAAGGACCGCGGGCTGCTCGACGACACGATCGTGATCTGGGGTGGCGAGTTCGGCCGCACGCCGATGGTGCAGGGAGGCAGCGACGGCCGCGACCACCACAACCGGGCATTCACGATCTGGCTGGCCGGCGGCGGCCTCAAGCAGGGACATGTCCATGGCACGATCGACGACTTCGGATTCAACGTGATCGAGGATCCGGTGCACGTGCATGACCTCAACGCCACGCTTCTGCACCTGCTCGGCTTCGATCACCTGAGGCTCACGTTCCGCAGCCAGGGCCGCGATTACCGGCTCACCGACGTGCATGGGAAACTCGTGCCCGGCATCCTCGCCTGACGCGCGGGCTGCGACCATCCCGCACTGGCCGGTTGTGCCAGGTTTGGCGGCCCGCGGCTTTGGCTGGCACCTTCCTCCCGGTCCGGCCTGTACAATCCTGAAGAACGTCGGCGGCAGAGCCGCGTTCACGACCACCGGCCAGAGGGCCGAGTAGCCCCGTTCCGATAGGGAGGTCTGGCAATGGCCGCAATGCCAAGCGAACTCATGACGCGGCACCGGCTCACGGTGCACGACTACCACCAGATGGCCGCGTCGGGCATTCTCGGCCGGGACGACCGTGTGGAACTGATCGCGGGGGAGGTGCTCGACATGTCGCCCATCGGAAGCCTGCACGCGGCGCTCGTGAGAGCCTTGGCTCGATGGTTTGCTGATTCGGCCGGCCCGAGGGCAATCGTGGCCGTACAAGATCCCGTTCATCTTGACGACTCCAGCGAGCCGCAGCCGGACATCGCCCTGCTCAGGCCGCAGCCCGATTACTACGCCGCAGCGCATCCGGGCCCCGCCGACACGCTCCTGATCGTCGAGGTGGCCGAATCGAGCCTGGCCTACGACCTCGGCGTGAAGGTGCCGCTGTATGCCCGCCACGGGATCCCGGAAGTCTGGGTGATCGACGCCGCGACGCGGACCACGTACCGCTTTCGCGGACCTCGGCCCGATGGCTACGCGGAGCAGGCCACGATCACGCCCACCGAGCCTCTGAGCTGCCTCGCCCTGCCGGCCGCGGTGACGACGCTTGCAACCGCTCTGCCGCTCGGGCGATCCGCGGGGGCCTGACCCATGGCGGGTGCCAGTCGCGGGTGTCGGCGTTGCTGTCCAACAGGTTGACGGCGGCCCGCTTCACCTGGCTGGCGCTGTCGAGTCTTGCCGGATAGCTGTTGAATCACTCGCGTCGATGCCGGCCGGTCGCATCCGCCGGGCCCTTCATTGCGCCTCGGGATCGATCGTGACCTCGGCCGATTCGCTGGCGAGCGGCTTTCCGTCGCCCGTGATCCTCACCGAGATATTTACTGGCGGGGCGAGCCTCTGCCCGAGCGGGCTCTCTTCCGTCGGACTGCCGCCGTTGTAGAGGTGCACCGAAGCGACATAGTCTCCGGGGACCACCCCGCGGCCTTCGCCGGTCTGCGTGGTAAAGCGGCCCTGCTCGATCACAGCCATCCCCTGCCGCCCGCCCGGCTGGTCGGGCTCGGGCGTGAACACGATCCGTCCCGCGGGAACGGGCCGGCCCTGCCAGCGGACCTGCCCGGTCACCGCAACGCGACCATCCGATCGACCGCATCCCAAAACCGTCGTCCCGA
>CALGAS010000162.1 GCA_937959175.1 uncultured bacterium
AGCCCGAGCACCCGCTCACCACCAACCCGCCCAATCCGCGTTCACCACCAACCAACTCCTGGCACTCATCCCGCCCGCCCGTTCCCTCGCTCCGAAAAACTTGCAACCGCCTCGCCGCCCTGCTTTACTCCATTGGGTTCCCGCTCTTGGAGGATGAGATTCATGCGTCAGCCGCGAGCCTTTTCCCGCTTCCCTCGGCTCGGTGTCGCCGGGGCCGCGGGCATGATTGCCGTCTGCGTCACGGCGCTGGCCCTGACCGCCGCGGGCCCGGCCGGTGTCTCCGACACCCCGGCTGTCGCTGCGGCCGACGCTACGGCCCTCGCCTCGCAGAAGTGCGTCCTCTGCGGCCGGGCCTTCGCCGACAAACTCGCCCAGCTCTGCAGCAGCTGTGACCGGGGCAAGTGCTTCAAGTGCGGGGCGGCCTTCCCCGATAACGTCGCCCGTGTCTGCTCGAGCTGCTACAAGAACAAGTGCATCAACTGCGGTCGGGCCTTCCCCGACCGGGCCGCCAAGCTCTGCGACCGCTGCAATCGCTGAGCGGCTCCGCGGGACATCGGCATGTTCGCGAACCGGCGCGGCATTCGGCCGGCCCAAGACTCCCGTCAGGCAGCCCGCCGGATCGGCCAGGGCGGGCTGGCTCCATCCGGTGACGCATCGTCGCCAGCCCCGTCACGATCATGGTCGTGGTCCTCCTTGTCGGCAGGGCTCACCTGGAGGCCGATCAGCCGTGAGACGAAGACCGCCATGTAGAACTGCCCGAAGACCGCCTCCAGCCAGACCAGCCAGCGGGCAGTCGCCGAGGCGGGCACGATGTCGCCGTAGCCGACGGTGGTGAGCGTCACGAACGAGTAGTAGGTGAAGACGCCGGCGGCGGCCAGCGGATCATCTCCGGCATCGACGTTGTAGCGGCCGAAGTCGATCGCGAACGAGCCGGGGGCGACCCGCTCGAGCATCGTGAAGACGTTGGCCCAGCACATCCCGATGAGCACGAACACGCAGAGGGCGCCGCAGATCATGTCGAACACGATCGCCTTGGCTGCCAGGACATCGACCAGGATCAGCATCGCGACGGTCAGGATCGGCACGATGAAGGTCACCGCCCGGGCCAGGGCCCAGAACCCGGAGTTGCCGCGGGGGATGTCGCCCATCGCGAAGGTCGCCGCCAGGGTGATCAGCCCGGGAATGATCAAGGGAATGCTGAAGGCAAGCATCCGCCGGCCGCCCAGGGCCAGGGCGGCGCCCAGGAAGACCAACTGCTCGGCCACCATCGCCACCAACTCGGCCTGGGGATGCCCCTCGGTAAGCACCGAGAGCACCGGCAGCATGAGGAGGTGGACCAGGAGGATCGCGTAGCGGCCGAAGTGGGGCCGGCGGACAAATCGGGCCAGTTCGCGGAAGGGATGTGCGGCAAAAGGCATTCCCGGACGGTAGCGGTGCCGGCCCGGGGCAGGGGAGGGCAGTTGTGGCGGTTTTTCTGTGAAAACCGGCGGCAAAACCCTGAACTATGCTTGCCTGTCTTTCCAGGATTCCGCGGTTGTGACGCTCCGGTTCCCTCCTTCGAATGTCCCGTTTCATCGCTTTCCCACGCAGGCTTCTTCGATGCTGAGTTTCTCCCGTCGCTGTGTCGTTCTTGCCCTGTTCTCCGGCCTGCTGATCGGCCATCTGGGCTTCTGCCCGGCTCGTGGCGATGAGCCCGAGGCCACCGCGGAGCCCAAGAAAGCGGCCCCGGCCAAGCAGCCGGTCGCGACCGTTCCCGACGCGACCCGCGCCCCGGTGGTGACCGAGCACGCGATCCGGGTTGCCGGCCAGGAACTGGCCTACAAAGCCGAAGCGGGGATGCTGCCGCTCTTGAAGAGCGACGGCGCGGCCCGGGCCAACGTCTTCTACGTCGCCTACACGCTGGTCACCGAGGCCGACGCCGCCACGCGGCCGATCATGTTCTGCTTCAACGGCGGCCCGGGTGCCTCGGCGGTTTGGCTGCACCTCGGCGGCCTCGGGCCACGCCGGGCGAAGGTCAACCCCGACGGCTCGCTGCCGCCGCCCCCCTACGAGCTCGTGCCCAACGAGCACACGATCCTGCCGGTCTGCGACCTCGTCTTCATCGACCCGGTCTCGACCGGCTACAGCCGGGCCGCCAAGGACGAGAAGGCCGCGCAGTTCTACGGCAAGGATCCCGACATCGACGCGATGGCCGAGTTCATCCGGCTCTACACCACCCGCAACGCCCGCTGGCGGAGCCCCAAGTATCTCTGCGGCGAGAGCTACGGCGTCTTCCGGGCCGCCGGCCTGGCCGCCGACCTCCAGAACGAGCACGGCATGTTCTTGAACGGTCTGGTGCTCGTCTCGGGTCTGGTCGACTACGGCACGATCATCGCCGGCCCCTCCAACGACCTTCCCTTCTCGCTCTTCCTGCCGAGTTACACGGCCGTGGCCCATGCCCATGGGCGGCTGCCCGAGGATCTCCAGGCCGACCGGGCCGCGGCGCTGGCCGAGGCGGAGGCCTTTGCGGCCGGCGAATATGTCGAGGGGCTCTACGCGGGCGCGACGCTGTCTGCCGAGCGGCGGCAGCAGCTTGCCGGGAAGATCGCCCGGCTGACGGGCCTCTCGGAGCGGTTCGTGCTCGATCACGATCTCCGGGTCGATGCCTCGGCCTTCCGGGAGGAGCTCCTCGCCGACCAGCGGCTGATTCTCGGCCGCTTCGACGGCCGGATCACCGGCCGCGACGGCGACCAGGCCAGCAGCAATCCCCGCTTTGACCCGTCCTACGACGCGGCCCTCGGGCCCCTGGCGACAGCGATGAATGCCTATGTCCGCGAGGATTTGAAGTTTGAAAGCGACCTGCCCTACCGGGTGCTGACCGGCGTCGGCCCTTGGCCCCAGGATCAGAATCGCTACTCGAGCACCGCCCGGCAGCTCGGCGAGGCAATCAGCCGCAATCCCCACCTGCGGATCCTCGTCCAGACCGGCCTCTGCGACCTCGCCGTCCCCTACCTCTCGCTCGAGCACTCGATCAACCATTTGATGGTCGACCCCGAGCTCTTGAAGAACGTCACCTACGCCCGCTACGACTCTGGGCACATGATGTATCTGC
>CALGAS010000163.1 GCA_937959175.1 uncultured bacterium
AAAAGGGGACTGGCTCCGAGCGAAGCGAGGTGCCTGTACCCTTTTCCAACCCGAGCACGCACGGAATACGGGTTCGCGAGCCCGCGCGAGGTGAACCCATACGAGCGAGCGGCAGGAAGCCCGGAGTGAGCGTCCGGTGAGACGGCACGGGCTCACCCCGAGCCTGCGGGAAGGTCGGAAAAATTCGGAGTTCGGCCGGTTAAACCGGTCGTGACTTCGCGGTTCTCCCTCCATACACTTGATTGAAACACGCGTTTGAAACGCCCGGGCGGCTTTTTCCCCATGATTCAGCGGATCTCTGAGAAAACCGGAACCGGCCGAGAGGCCTCCAGCCGCGATCCGGTGGAGGATCCCCGAGATCGGCTCCTGCGAGCTGCCGGGAGAGAGTTTGCCGAGAAGGGCTACGAGGGGGCCACCGTCCGCGACATCTGCCTGGCCGCCGGGGTCAACGGGGCGGCGGTCAACTACTACTTCGGCGACAAACAGCGGCTTTACATCGAGAGCGTCAAGCACGCCCACCAGGAGCGGGTTCGCCAGGTGCCCGAGCCTGACTGGCCGGAGGGCACTTCCGCCGACAGGAAGCTCCGAGACTTCATCGGCAACATGCTCGAGCGGATGCTCGGCCTCGGCCAGCCCCCCTGGCAGGTCAGCCTGATGCTCCGCGAGGTGCTTCAGCCGACCGAGGCCTGCCGGGAGCTTGTCGAAGACTACTTCCGGCCCCACTTCGAACTGCTGGTCTCGATTCTCGACGAGCTCTGTGGCGGCGGGCTCGATCCGCCCGAACTGCGGCGGGCGGCGTTGAGCGTGATCGGCCAATGCTTCCTCTACCGGGCCGCCGGCGACGTGGTCGGCATGCTCGTCCCGGCGGGCGAGCGGGAGAGCCTCCACACGCCGCGGCAGCTCGCCGACCACATCACGCGATTCACGCTGGCGGCACTGGGGGCGGGGCGTCCGCTTCCCGCTGCCGTCCAAAACACCGTCGTTCCGGAGGCTCCGTCGGCATGAATGTCGTTCGAGGCATCGTTGGCTGGATTGCTCCCCTTTTGATCCTCGGAGCGGGGATCGGGATCTTCATGCTTCTCGGCCAGCAGCCGCCGCCAGCGCGAAAGCAGGCCGAGAAACCGGCCGCCGCCAGGGTGCGGACGGTCGAGGTGATTCGCGAGCCGGCCGGCCTGACGATTCCGCTCGATGGGGTCGTCGTGCCGCTGCGGGAGGTGACGCTTGCCGCGGAGGTTCCCGGGCGGGTGGTTCGCAAGAGTCCGGACTGCAAGGCCGGGCGGTTTGTAACTGCCGGTACGCTCCTCTTCGAGATCGACCCTCGTGACTACGAGTTCGACGTGGCGAGGCTCGAGCGGGAGGCGAGCCAGGCCGCCTTGGCGATTCAAGAGGTTGAGGAGGAGATCGAGCAGAGCGCCACCGCCATCGACCTTGCGACGCAGCAGCTCGAACTTGCCGGCCGCGAGGTCAAGCGGCTCGAAGCGCTCAAGGCGGGCCGCATCGTCACCGAGGCGGAGCACGATCGGGCGGTCCGGGAGGAGCTCACCGCGACCACGAACCTCACCAACCTGCAAGGGAAGTATCGCGTGCTCCAGAAGCGGCGGTTCCGTCTGGAGGAAGCCAAGGCCCTCTCCGCCACGATGCTCGACCGGGCGAAGCTCGACCTGGCCCGCACCCGGATCGTGGCTCCGATGGACGGCGTGATCGTCGAGGATCAGGCCGAGCAGGATTCCTACGTGGCCAAGGGCACGCCCCTGGTGACGATTGAAGACACGAGCGCCGCCGAAATCCGCACCAGCCTGCAGATGGATGAACTGGCCCGGGTCTGGCGGTCGGCCGGCCTGTCCGATCCGCTCGCCGGCGGCCCCCACGAGCTGCCCGGTACTCCGGCGACGGTGGTCTTCACCGTCGGCGACCGGGCCTACCAGTGGGACGGCGTCCTGACCCGGCAAGAGGGACGGGGGCTCGATGAGAAAACCCGGACGCTGCCCTGCCGGGTGATCGTCGCCGATCCGACCTCGCCTCGGGCTGTCGATCGGTATGGCGTTCCGCAAAAGGAACTGCCGCCGGGCGCGCCTCGTTCGCTGATGCGGGGCATGTTCGTCGAGGTGCTCGTGCATGTCGATTCCCCCTACGAGCTGGTCTCGATTCCCGAGGAGGCCCGACGGCCGAGCGGCGAAATCTGGCTGATCCGCGACGGCACCCTCGAAATCATCGCCCCGCGGCCTGTGCAGGTGGCCGACGGTCGGGCCATCTTCGAGAGCGGGCCGGCTGGGCTGGCGGCCGGGGATCACGTCATCACCAGCCAGCTGACCCATCCGCGGGCCGGCATGGCGGTGATGGAAGCCGAGCCGACGGCGGCGGCTGTCGAGGTGCCGCCCACGGCATCGCCAGCCGCCTTTGTGCCGGAGCGGGAGGGTGAGACATGAGAGCGATCGTCGCCTGGACCATCCGCAACATGCCGGCCATGAATACCCTCATGGTCGCGGTGCTCCTGGTGGGGGCGATGGCCTTCGCCACGATGCGGCGGGAGGTCTTCCCCGAGTTTGACCTCGAGATCGTGCTGGTCACCGTGCCGTATCCGGGCGCGACCCCCGAGGAGGTCGAGGAGGGGATCTGCCAGAAGATCGAGGAGGCCTGTCGGAGCGTCGAGGGGATCAAGAAGATCACCAGCGTCGCCCAGGAGGGCTCGGGCTTCTGCGTCTTCGAGCTCCGCGAAAGCGTCGAGGACGTTCAGAAGACGCTCTCCGAGATTCGTTCGGAGGTCGACCGGATCCCCAGTTTCCCGGAGCTGGCCGAGGATCCCAAGGTCGAGCAGGTGACGCTCCGCACGCCGGCGATCAAGGTGGGCGTGTTAGCGCCGCCGGCGAG
>CALGAS010000164.1 GCA_937959175.1 uncultured bacterium
CCCGAAGACCGATTCCATGACCGCTCCCGATCTGCCTCCCGTCACACCGCCCGAGCTGCTCGCGCCGGCGGGCGACCTCGAATGCCTCAAGGCGGCGATTGCCAACGGGGCCGATGCGGTCTACTTCGGCCTCGAGAGCGGCTTCAACGCCCGGGCCCGGGCCACCAACTTCGCCGTCGCCGAACTGCCGGCCGTCATGCAGCTGCTCCACCGGCATGGCCTGCGGGGCTACGCCACCCTCAACACCCTCGTCTTTGATGACGAGCTGCCCGGCTTTGCCGACACGGTCAGGGCGGTGGCCGAGGCAGGCGTCGATGCGGTCCTTCTCCAGGATGTCGGGGCGGCGCTGCTCGTCCGCGAGCTCGCTCCGGGACTGGCCCTTCATGCCTCGACCCAGATGACGCTCACCAGCCGCGAGACGATCGATCTCGCCGAGCGGCTGGGCATGGAGCGGGTCGTGGTGGCCCGGGAACTGTCGCTTGCCGAGATCAGGGCGATCACCGACACGACGACGATACCGCTGGAGGTCTTCGTGCACGGGGCCCTCTGCGTCGCCTATTCCGGGCAGTGCCTGACGAGCGAATCGCTCGGCGGCCGCAGTGCCAACCGCGGCCAGTGCGCCCAGGCCTGCCGGCTGCCCTACGAACTGGTCTGCGACGGTCGGGATGTCGATCTCGGCTCGCAGCGGTATCTGCTCTCGCCGCAGGATCTGGCCGCCTACGCCCTTTCGCCCGACCTGATCGCCGCCGGCGTGGCCGCCTTCAAGATCGAGGGCCGGCTCAAGACGCCGGAATACGTCGCTTCGATCACCCGCCACTACCGGCAGGCGATCGACACGGCATTGGCGGGCCGGCCGGTGGCGTTCTCGCCCCGCGAGGTCGAGGAGATGGAGCTCACCTTCTCGCGGGGCTTCTCGCCTGGCTGGCTGCAGGGCTGCAACCACAAGATGCTCGTGCCGGCGACCTCCAGCGCCAAGCGGGGCGTGCGACTCGGAACCGTCGCCGGCACCACCGGCGACCGGGTCATCGTCGACCTCGCGGCGGGCCTGGCCGGCGGGGTCAAGCGGGGCGACGGGATCGCCTTCGACTCCGGGGAGACCTCCGATGACGCCTCCGGGGGCCGCGTCTATGAGGTCTTCGCTGCCGGTGTCTCGCGATCCGATGCCGTCACCAGCGGCCGGGTCGAACTGGGGCTCGCTCGGGGCCAGCTCGACTTCGCCGCACTCCAGCCGGGGCAGACGGTCTGGAAGACCGATGACCCCGCCCTCACCGCCCGGCTGCGGAAGTCGTTTGCCGGCGGCGTACTCCGCCGCCGACCGGTCGATCTGACCGTGACTGCCGTTCCGGGCGAGCCCGTGCGGGTCGAGGCCCGGCTGGGCGAGGCCCGCTGTGAGGTGGCCTCGACGGAGCCTGCCCAGGAGGCGACGCGGCATCCGCTCGACGAGGAGCTGCTCCGCCAGCAACTCGGCCGCCTCGGCCAGACGCCGTTTGTGCTGCGGCACCTGGCCGTCTCGCTCAGCGGCCGGCCGATGCTGCCACTCAGTCTGCTCGGCAGGCTCCGCCGCGATCTGGTGGCCGCGCTCGAGAGGATCGCCTCCGGCGGGGCCGAAGCAGCCCACACGGCCCCCGCCCCGGCGGCGAGAATCCCTGCCACGGCTCCCATCCGGGCTGATCGTGATCGCGACCAGCTCCCCCGCTTGCACGTGCTCGTCCGCACGCTTGAGCAGCTCGCCGCCGTCCTCGATCTCGGCGAGCGTTCCCTGCTGGCCGAGTTTGCCGACATCCGGCAGTACCGCGAGGCAGTGGACCGCTGCCGGGCCCGCGGGGCTACGATCCACCTGGCGACGCCCCGCATCCAGAAGCCCGGCGAGGCAGGCATCTTCTCCCTCCTCGAGAAGCAATCCCCCGACGGCATCCTGGCCCGCAACTGGGCGGGGCTGCAACATTTCCGCGCCGCCGGCCTGCCGGTGGGGGCCGACTTCTCGTTCAACGTCGCCAATCGGCTCACGGCCGAGTTCTTCCTGTCTTCTGGCTGCGAGCGGGTGACCGCCTCCTACGACCTCAACAGGGATCAGCTCCTCGCCCTGGTGACGGCCATGCCGGCCGAGCAGCTCGAGGTGGTGATCCATCAGCGGATGCCGATGTTCCACATGGAGCACTGCGTGTTCTGCGCGGTTCTCTCACCGGGCACCGACAAGACCAACTGCGGCCGCCCCTGCGACGATCATCAGGTCAAGCTGCGGGACCGGATCGGTGCCGAGCATCCCCTCACGGCCGACGTCGGCTGCCGCAACACCCTCTGGAGCAGCCTGCCGCAGTCGGCTGCCGAAGTCGTCGCGAGCCTGCGGGCCGGCGGCGTTCGTCAGTTTCGGGTCGAGTTTCTCGACGAGCCCGCCGCCGAGATCGGCCTTGTGATCGCCGCCTACCGCGACCTGCTCGCCGGCCGAGCCAGCGGCCGCGACGTTTGGCGGAGGGTGAAGGCCGTCAATCGCGTGGGCGTGACCCGCGGCACCCTCGAAGCCCGCCGCGACCCGCTGGCCATCATCTGACGGGTTCATCTCCCGCGGGCTCGGATTCCGTGCATCCTCCGGTTGGAAAAGGGTACAGGCACCTCGCTTCGCTCGGAGCCAGTCCCCTTTTCATA
>CALGAS010000165.1 GCA_937959175.1 uncultured bacterium
GTTGGAAAAGGGTACAGGCACCTCGCTTTGCTCGGAGCCAGTCCCCTTTTCCATAGAAGCCCCCCGGCGCGAGCCGGGCGGGACGGCGGGCCGTTGGGCCATCCCGCTCTCGATTCCCGGTCCGCGTTCACCGCCAACCAGCCCAAAACGCTCGCCCAACCAAACACCCCGGAAACTTGAACCGCCGGCCGGCGGGCCGTTGGGCTCTTTGCGGGTTCCGGAAGCCCGAAAGATTCCCCACCACCCAGAGCCCGGCGCTGCCCAGCCGACCCGCTCCGGGCTTGCACCCAACTCCTAACTCCAGCCCCCCACCAACCCTCGCCCGAGCCCACCGCCCCGTGTCGGTCGCCTAAACTGCCCACGTGCAGGCGCGGCACGAACGCAGACAGGGAGGCTCGCAGTGACCGAGATCAGGAAGCGGGGCGTGATCGCGATCACGCGACGGGAGGAGAAGTTTCTGGTGATCCGCCGCGGGCTGACCGTGGCCGCGGGTGGCACGATCTGCTTCCCCGGCGGCCACATCGAGCCGGGCGAGGAGGAGCACGAGGCGGTCGTGCGGGAGTGCCAGGAGGAACTGGCCGCGGTCGTCGAGCCGCGACAGTGCGTCTGGCGGAGCGTGACCACCTGGGGCACGTCACTGGCCTGGTGGACGGTGACGCTCAAGAGCGAGGGCGAACTTGTACCGCACCCGATCGAAGTGGCCGAGATACTCTGGCTCTCCGTCGAGGAGATGCTCGCCGACCCGACGCTGCTGGAGGGCAATCGGCCGTTTCTCGAGGCGATTCGGGACGGCCAGATGGTCGTGTAGCCCGGTCTCGCTACTCGGCCGCGGTCGGCTCCTCCGCCGGCGGTTGGTCCTTCGGCAAGATCACGCCTTGCGGCTCCTGTGGCGGCGGGAACTGCGGCGGGTTGGCAGCGGCATCGAGCATCGCCTTGAACCGGTTGGGCCGCGGCGGGGCGAGCGGGGCCGTGGCCGCAGCCTGGCGGACGGCCGGATCGATGACCGTCGGCCGCTCGGTTGCCTTCACCAGAGCCAGCCAGTTCTCGAGCGTGATTCGTTCGCCCGGTGAGAGCGGCTTGGCGACCAGCCGCGGCGAGGCCGGTTCGGCCGGATGCCCCACGGCCAGCATCGCGACCAATGCGTTTGCCTCCCGCGCAGGCCCTGCGGCGGCGAGAAACTCCTGCAGGTTGGCGAGGGTGACGCGGCGATCGATGCCGCCGCGGGGATCGCGGCGGATGAAGCGGGGCGAGGGGCTGGCCGGGCTGCCGTGGCAGGCGCCGGCGGCGCAGCGGTTGAGCACGAGCGGCTGGACCCGCCGAGTGAACTCTGCCACGACCTCCGGCTCGACCGTGGCCGTGCCCGCCGCGGGAGGTGGCTCGGCCCGAGCCAGCCCTGCCGCCAGCGTGATGACCGCCAGCGTGAGGCGGCGACGAACCGGTCGCGGGGGTAGCCCGGGACGCTGGGGGCGGCGGATCAGGGCGACGCGGAGGGGCATCGAGCGACTCCGGCTGGGGCGGCGACTGGCGGATGTGGCCGGAACGGTAGGGATCGGGCCGTTTCCCTTCAAGGCGGATCCGGCACGCCGAGGTCAGTGGTTTCGCGCCGACGTCTGCTAGACTCGCGACCTAGCCAAGTCAACCACCCCGCCCTCGGAGACCTTCGCCCGCCATGGCCAGTGAAAAGACGTTCGTGATGTTCAAGCCCGACTGCCTCGAGCGGGGCCTGGTGGGCCGGATCCTGACGAGGTTCGAGGAGAAGGGGCTGCGGCTGGTGGCGATGAAGATGCTGCGGATCACGCCGGCGGTGGCCAAGCAGCACTACGCCGAGCACGTCGAGAAGCCGTTCTATCCCGGGCTCGAGGAGTTCATCACCGCCTCGCCGGTCGTCGCCTGCGTGTTCGAAGGTCCGGAGGTGATCCGCGTTGTCCGCGACATGCTGGGGGCGACCAGCGGCCTCAAGGCCACCGCCGGCACGATCCGGGGCGACTATTCCTCGAGCAAACAGATGAACCTCGTCCACGCTTCCGACTCTCCCGAGTCGGCCGAGCGGGAGATCGGCATCTACTTCGAGCCGGCGGAGATCCAGGCCTGGGATCCGACACTCGCCTGCTGGTACCAGGCTCCCGGCGAGGCATGAGCGGCACCCCATGAGCCTGCTCGTCTTCGGGCATCGCAATCCCGACACCGACGCGATCTGCTCGGCGATCGCCTATGCCGAGTATCTCCGGCAGACGGGCCGCCCCGATGCGGTGGCCGCCTGCTGCGGGCCGCCGAACCAGCGGACGGAGTTCGTCCTCAGGCGGGCCGGGCTAGCACCGCCGCGGATCGTGATGGACGTGCGGCCGCAGATGGAGGACGTTTGCCGCCGCGATGTCGTGACCGCATGCCTCGGTGATTCGTTTCACGATGCCTATCAGCGGATGAAGGAAGGCGATCTGCGGGCGATTCCGGTGATCGATTCGCACCGGCGTGTCGTGGGCGTGCTGTCGGTGCTCCACCTGATGGACCTCTTCTTCCGCGACGCGTCCGACGCCCGACTTGCCCGCACCGTCGAGACCAGCCTCCAGACGATGTGCGACGTGCTCGGCGGCACCTTTCAGCACGTCCTCGAGCCGGTGCAGCGGGACGAGCTGCTCGTGATGGTCGGGGCGATGAGCGCCGAGGGCTTCACCGAGCGGATGGAGGCCTATCCGGCCCGGCGGCTGGTGGTGGTCTGCGGCGATCGGCCCACGATCCAGTTGCCGGCGATCGAGCACGGCGTGCGGGCGGTGGTGGTGACCGGCGGTTTCCAGCTCTCCAAGGGGCTGATCGAACTGGCCCGGGCCCGCGAGGTGTCGGTGATCTTGAGCCCCTTCGACACGGTCAACACGACGCTGCGGCTGAAGAGCTCGCAGTTCATCGACCCGGTGGTCGAGACCGACGTGCTGACGCTGCCGGCCAAGGCGACCGTCGCGGAGGTTCGCGGCACGGTGGAGCGGTCGAGCCAGCCGGTCTTCCCGGTGGTGGAAGACGATGGCGTTCTGGTGGGCCTGGCCTTCAAGAGCGACGTGCTCAACCCGCCCCGGCCGCAACTGGTCCTCGTGGACCACAACGAACTCGCCCAGGCGGTGGCCGGGGCCGACGAGGCGGAGATCGTGGAGGTCCTCGACCACCACCGGCTCGGGGGCGGCCTCAAGAGCACCCAGCCGATCCGGTTTGTCAACGAGCCGGTCGGCTCGACCTGCACGCTGGTGGCCCGGCAGTTTCGCGGGGCCGGCCTCGAGCCCGATCCGGCGGTGGCCCTGTGCATGGCCTCGGGGATCATCTCCGACACGCTGCATCTCAAGTCGCCGACGACGACCGACGTCGACCGCGACATCCTCGCCTGGCTTGAGCCGCGGTGCGGGGAGGACCTGACAGCCTACACCCGGGCGTTCTTCGATGTCGGGTCGGCCCTCCGGTCCAAGTCTCCGGCCGAGGTGATCCGGGAAGACTGCAAGGAGTTCACCGAGCAGGGCGTGCGATTTTCCATCTCGCAGATCGAAGAGACGGGCTTCGACCTCTTCTGGGAGCGGAAAGAGGATCTGCGGGCGGCCCTCGAAGAGTTTGCGACACGGCACAGGCTCGACTTCTCGGCGCTGCTCGTGACCGATGTGGTCAGCAACGGCTCGGTCTTGCTCCTGTCGCGAGAGTCGGAGGCGTGGGAAGAGATCAACTATCCCCGGCTGGACCGCGGGCTCTACGAGCTCAAGAACGTCGTCAGCCGCAAGAAGCAGCTGCTGCCGTTGGCCGCGCAGGTCTTGGCAGCGTCGTAGCCGCGGGGATGATCATCGACCGCGGAACCTCTGCTTCCCCACGTGCCGTGAATGCCGGCACTACCGTGAACGCCACCGTGAGGGCACGGCTTGTAGGCTGCCCAAATCACGTCTGCCCGTCGTGCCGTGGCCCGCTCACCCTCCTCATGTGTGACCAACATAGAAGCCCCCCGGCGCGAGCCGGGGGGACTGCGGGAAGTAAGGCCACCCCGGCTCCCGGAAGCCCTGGCAATCGTTCCCTACCAGCACGCCCAAAACGCGACCAGTCTCAATCGATCGGCGGTTCTTGTT
>CALGAS010000166.1 GCA_937959175.1 uncultured bacterium
GTCGGCATCCCGGTTCTGGCCGCCGCGAACGCAGCCCTCGGCACGCGGCTCGCCACCGAACCCGGCCGGCCGGCGATGGGGCAGATGGGATCGTCGCCCTTGATCGTGTATCAGGACTACAACCCCCACCGGAAGCTCGAGCTGCCCGCCGAGTTTGTCTTCATCGACGCCAACCTCGCGGGCGACGAGCCGGGCTTCAGCCAGTCGGCGGCGGCCACAGCCGGGCTGCAGGAGGTGCTCTTCCCGTTCCCGGGCGGCCTGGAAGCGATCGATGGCTCCGGCCTGACCTGGACCCCGTTGGTTCGCACCGCGTCTGGCCGCTCGGGCACGATCGGCGTTGACCGGGTCGAGCAGCTGCTCGGCCGCGGCGACATGCGGCAGCTCCAGCTCTATGAGAAGCGGCGGGACGAATCGCTGGTGCTGGCGGTGCTCGTGGAGGCCGCGGCGGCCGTCGCTCCGGAGCCAGCCGGCGACGGTGCCGAGGAGAGCGAGCCGGCGGCCGCGCCGGCCAGGCCGGTCCGAGCGGTCGTCGTCGCCGACATCGACCTCCTGGAGGGCCGGATCTTCGGCCTTCGGACCCGGCCCGACGAGGTCTTCGGGCTCGACTTCGACAACGTCGAGTTTGCCCTCAATCTGCTCGACACCCTCGCCGGCGATGATCGGTTCATCGAAATCCGCAAGCGGAAGCCGAAGCATCGGACGCTCGAGCGAATCGAGGACGCCGTGGCGGGTGCCCGGGCGGAGGCTGACGAGAAGCGGGCGATGTTCATCGCGGAGTTCGACGAGGCTGAGCGAACCGCCAACGATGCCATGCAGCAGGAGATCGGTGCCTTCGAAAAGAAGATCCAGGAGATGGAGGCCCAGGGCAACGCCGATCCCCAGGCGGCGATGCAGGCGATTCAGCAGCTGGCTGCCAGCCAGCGACTGGCCCAGCGAAAGCTCGACACCAAGATCGAGCAACTGCGGCGGAAGCGGGATGCCGAGGTCGAGAAGGTCGAGCGAAACCTCGAGTCGGTGGTCCGGCAGGAGCAGGACCGCCAGAAATGGCTGGCGGTGCTTTTGCCGCCGATCCCGCCGTTGGTGGTGGCGTTCTTCGTGTTCTTCCGGCGGCGGGCCCAGGAACGGGAAGGCGTGGCGACATCGCGGCTGCGGTGAGCAAGATAAGTCCATTTGAAGGCACGCAGAAGCCGGCAAGCAGAAGTGAGGCAGGGCATGACGACGCGGGATGAGACGGGGTGGTCAGCGGCCACGGTGCGGACGGCTACCTTTCTGGCGGCGGGGGTGGGCCTGTTGGCGGTTGGGGGCTGGCTCAACCTTCGGCCCGCGCTGCGATCGCGGGATGCCACCAGCGAGACCGCGGTCGGCAAGCCGCTCTTTCCGGATCTCTCCGATGCCTCCAAGGCGGCCAGTCTCGAGATTGTCTCCTTCGACGAAGACACGGCGACCCTCTCGCCCTTCAAGGTGGTCAAGAGCGGCGGCGTCTGGGTGCTCCCTTCCCATCAGAACTATCCGGCCGACGCCAAGGACCAGCTGGCGGCCGCCGCCACGGAACTGGTCGACCGGCCGATCGTCGATCTCGTCAGCACCTCGCCCGGCGATCATGAGCTCTATGGCGTCAAGGAGCCCGACGCCGACAAGGTGGCGGTCGGGGAAACCGGCGTCGGCCAGCTGGTGGAGATTCGCGACGGATCAGGCAACAAGCTGGCCCGGCTCGTGATCGGCAAGGAGTTCGAGCGGCCCCGAGCGGCCGATCCGGCCGGCCGCACGCTGCGGTATGTGCGGCGAGCCGGCCAGGATCCGGTCTACCTGGCGGAACTCGACACGGCCAAGTTCACCACGCAGTTCGGTGACTGGATCGAGAAGGACCTCCTCAAGATTTCCCCGTGGGACGTCACCCGCCTGCTGATCGACGACTCGACCTGCTCCTACGACGTCGATCCCGGCAGTGGCCTCGTGGTCTCGCAGGACCGAACCAGCCGGATCGAGCTGGCCTATGACGACAAGGATGCCGCCTGGTCGCTGATGAAGCTCGAGGACTTTTCCAAGCAGGGCGAGGCCGAGGAAGCGGAACTCGCTCCCGACGAGCAGCTGGCGAACGACCGGCTCAATGATTTGAAGAATGCCCTGGGCGATCTCACGATCGTCGACGTGGTTCGCAAGCCGACCGGGCTCAGCGCGGACCTCAAGGCCGACGAGCAGTTCACCGGCGACCAGGAGGCGGTGCTTTCGCTGGCCCAGCGGGGATTCTTCCCATTTCGCTCCGGCGAGATTCTTTCCTCGAGCGGAGAGACCGTCGTCGGGATGAAGGACGGGGTCGAGTATCTGCTGCGGTTCGGGAACCCGACGACCGTGGCCGGCGGCGGCGGGCCCGACGAGGCGACAGCCGATTCAGGCGGCCGGTATCTGTTTGTGATGGCTCGGCTCAACGAAGGCCTGCTCGATCCCCCGGAGCTCAAGCCGCTGCCGGAGTTGCCTGACAATCAGGCGGCGGACAAGCAGGCGGCGGACAAGACGGAAGCCGCCGATGCAGCGGCCGAGGGCGGCAAGACCGAGGGCGATGCGCCGGCCGAAGAGAAGGCAGCGGATGATGCGTCAGAGGACGACGCTGATGGCGAGCCAGATGCTGCCACGGCCTTGGCGGCGGCCGAGGCGGCCGAGGCGAAGGCTCAGGAGGCGCTTGAGGAGCGGCGGCGGATCGAGCAGGAGAATCGCCGGGCCCAGGAAGCCTACGACGACAAAATGGCAGCCGCCCGCAAGCGGGTCCGGGAGCTCAACAACCGCTTTGCCGACTGGTATTACGTCGTCTCCGACTCGGAATATGCCAAGATCCGGCTGGGGCGGGCCGATGTCATTGAGCCCAAGCCCGCCGCCGACGAGGCTCCTGAGTCGCCCGCTGAACCGGCGTCTTGACCGATCCACCATGCCGGACGAACCGGCGGGCAACGAGTGCATGTCTGACATCCTCACCTCGCCGCGACCCTCCCGCTTCGGTCGCGCCGTCGGTTTCCGGCTGGCCGGGATCGGCAGCGCTGTGCCCGATGCGGTGGTGACCAACGCCGATCTGGCCCGGCTGGGCTGCGATCCCGACTGGATCGCCTCCCGGTCTGGAATCCACGAGCGACGCCATGCCCCGCCGGACGTCGCCACCAGCGACCTGGCCGCCGCGGCGGGTCGGGCGGCCCTCGAGCAGGCGGGCACTGCTGCCAGCGAGATCGATCTGCTCGTGCTCGGCACGTTCACGCCCGACATGTGCATTCCCTCGACCGCCTGCATCGTCCAGGAGCTGCTCGGCCTCGACGCCCCGGCAATGGATGTGACGGCGGCCTGCGCCGGCTTCGCCTATGCGCTGGCGACCGCGGCCCAGTTCGTCGTGGCCGGCACCAGCAGCCGGCCGCTCGTGATCGGAGCCGATACCAACTCCCGCGTCGTCGATCCTGACGACCTCAAGACCTGGCCGCTGTTTGGCGACGGAGCCGGAGCGGTGGTGCTCGAGCCGACCGAGCCCGCCCCGCCGGGCCGGGAGCAGGGGCTGCTCGCCTTCGCCCTTGGCTCCGACGGTCGCGGGGCCGACCTGCTCGCCTGCCCGATGAGCGGCTCGCGGCGGCCGATCACGGCCGAGGGGGCCGGCCGCGGCGAGCAGTTCATGCAGATGGATGGCCGGGCGGTCTTCAAGTGGGCGATCCGCCTGGCCGAGGAGAATATCGCCGCGGTGGTGGAGCGGGCCGGCGTGCCGCTCGAGCACGTCGACCTGTTCGTGCTTCACCAGGCCAATGCCCGGATCATCGACGGCATCCGCACGGCGCTCGAACTGCCGGCCGAGAAGGTCTTCATGAACCTCGATCGCTACGGCAACACCTCGAGCGGCTCGATCCCCCTGGCCCTCGACGAGGCCTGGCGAACCGGCCGGATCGGCCCGGGCAGCACCGTCGTGATCTGTGGCTTCGGCGGCGGCCTCGCCTGGGGCACCGCCTGCTGGCGGCTCTAAGGGGGGCTCACCCTCGCGCGAACCCGTATTCCGTGCGCGTCCTCAAGTTGGAAAAGGGTACAGGCACCTCGCTTCGCTCGGAGCCAGTCCCCTTTTCCAT
>CALGAS010000167.1 GCA_937959175.1 uncultured bacterium
GGCCGTTGGGCAATCCCGCTCCAGATTTCCGAACCGCCCTCACCACCAACCCGCCCAATCCGCCATCACCAACACCAAGCCCAGAAAACTTCTTCCGACTCCCCTGGGGGGACGGCGGGCCGTTGGGCAATCCCGCTCCAGATTTCCGAACCGCCCTCACCACCAACCCGCCATCACTTCCATCTGAGCCTGAACGCTGCATCCTGCTCATTCCTGCGGGCCTCCCTCTCGAGCGGTCAATGCCGTAGCATACGACATCAGCCCTCCGGAGCGTGCAGTCATGCGAGAATCGATCAAGCGAATCCTTGTCGGCCTCGGCAACAGCCAGACGGCCACGAGCGTCACCCAACATGCGATCGAGATCGCCCGGCCGCGGCAGGCCGAACTGGTCGGAATGGCCGTGACCGACCCGGTGCGGCTGGAGTGGACCGGCCCGCGGCCGATGGGGGTGGGGGTCGAGGAGGCGACCAGCGAGCTTCGTAAGTCGCGGTTTGAGAAGGCCGCCGCCGACATCGCTGCCGCCGAGGAGACTTTTGCCACGCGGTGCCGGGAGGCGGGCGTGGGCCACAGAATTAACGACGAGACGGGCGATCCCTTTGCCGTGGCCGAAGACCTCGTCCGCTACCACGATATGTGCGTGTTCGGGCTCAACGGCCTCTTCGAACACGGCGTCGTGCCCGAGCCGGTCGATGCCCTCGAGCGGCTCGTCTCGGCGGGCGTGCGGCCGGTGCTGGCGGTGGCCGAGGAGTACCGCGAGATCAAGCGGGTCCTCGTCGCCTATTCCGGCTCGATCGAGAGCGCCAAAACCTTCAAGCACTTCGTGCAGTCGGGGCTCTATCCCGAGGCGGCGGTCCGGATCGTCCACTTCGGCCACGACAAGGCGACGGCCAAGCGGCGGCTCGAGAAGTCGGCCGCCTACTTTCAGGCCCACGACCGCGAGGTCGACACCGACCACTGCCAGGGCGAGCCCTTTCGGGAACTGCTGCCCTACGCCGAGGCCTGGAAGGCCGACCTGATCGTGGCGGGCAACAGCGCCAAGAACCTGCTGCTCCGGAAGCTCTTCGGCGAGACGGCCCTCAGGCTCCTGCGGGAGAGCCCGCTGCCGCTGTATCTGGCCCAGTGAGCGGGTGCGGCAGCATCACCTGACGGGCACCAAGGCCGGCGTAATCACCGGGCGTGCAAGAAAACACGATCACCTGAAGGCCACGATCAGCGGCGAGGTCGAGGAGCCGCTGGAGTTTGAGTTGCCGGTTGTCGTCGGCGTTGGTGAAGGCGTCGTCGAAGATGATCGGCAGGCTGCCGTCGTGGCCTTCGGCAAGAATCTCCGCCATCGCCAACCGGAAGGCGGCCGCGACCTGCTCCCGGGTCCCGCCGCTGAGGCTCGCGAAATCCCAGGCGACGTTGCCCAACTCGCTGCGGGCCACGGCAAGCTTCTCGAACCGGCCGCCCGCGTAGGCGATGTCGACCGCGGTGTCAGGTCCGAGGATCGTCCGCAGATAGTCGGCCACGCGGCTGGCCAGCGGCGCCACAAACTGCGTTTCGACGGCCCGCTTCTTGGCGGCAAACAGGCTCGCCAGGAGCTTCGTGGCCTCTGCGCTGCGGCGGCTGCGGGCAAGCTGTGCCGCAGCGAGACGGCGACGGACAGTGGCCCGGGCCAGGTCGTCGCGGGGGTCTTCAGTGCCTTCGCGGCGGAGCTTTTCCCTGGCCACTTGGCGTGCCGTCTCGGCATCGTGCCGCTGTGACTCGAGATTGGCGACTGCGCGTTCGAGGCGAGCCTGCTCGCGGCTGAGAGTCTCGGGGGCAAGTGCCGCGAGTCGTCGCTCAGTGGCCTCGGCGATGTCGGCGGCACGGCGGGCGGCCTCGGCCCGCTCCCGCAGGAGTGCTGCCCGGTCATCGCCAAACCGCTCGATGAGGATGCCGCGGCGGGCGGTGATCGAGTCGATGCTGGCCTTGGACGTCTGGATCGACTCGGCCACCTGCCGGCGGGTGGCGATCACGTCGTCGTGCCGCTTGCGGGCGGCGGTGGCGGCAGCACTGGCGGAGGCGGCGTCTTTGGAGGCCGCATCGCGGTCTGCGTGGG
>CALGAS010000168.1 GCA_937959175.1 uncultured bacterium
GTTGCAAACCTGGGCCCACAGGAGGCAAAGCACCGAAAGGTGGGGGCAGGCTTGCAGCCTGCCCGGATGCGACTGCACCCCCAGCAGGGCCTTCGGAGGAGCGCAGAGGTCAGCCGGATAGCCGGCCTTAGCCCAGGTGAAAATCGACCACCAGGGGCAGGTGATCACTGGCGGCCTTGGCCAGGCTCGTCCGCACGACGCGGGCATGGCGGATGTCGACGCCCCCGCGGACAAACGCCTTGTCAAGGGAGCCGATCGCGAGCCAGGCCGGAAAGGTCCGAAATCGGGAGGCGGGACTCGTCACCTGGCGGAACCCGGCCGCCCCGAACCGCTGGCGGGAGAGCGTGTCCCGCCAGTCGTTGAAGTCGCCAACGACGATCGTGGGATGCGATTCCGCCGACCGGAAAAGCATATGGCCGAGCAGCCGGTCAACCTGCCACCGTCGTTCCGCCTCGGCCAGCCCGAGGTGCGTGTGGACGAGATGGAGCGGTCCTTCGGCGGAATCGATCACCAGCAGTTGGGCACCTCGTGGCTTGCGAACGCCCTGCCGCAAGGAAATTCGATGCCGGCTGGCGACCGGCCATCGGGACAGCACGAGGTTTCCGTAACCGCCGTTGCCCACCCGAACGTTGGACTGAAACACCGAATGGGCCCGGAAGTAGCGGGCCAGGAGGCGGGGCTGGTCATCGTGCCGGCTGCGGTGCACCAGCCGATCGACCTCCTGCAGACAGATCAAATCGGGATTTTCCGCCTCGATGCAGTCGATGATGCGGGCCAGCGAATACCTGCGATCCCGGCCCCCGATGCCCTTGTGGATGTTCCAGCTTAGCAGCCGCATGCCACTCCGCGCCGGCTCGCTCAGGACGAGTCTGACCGCCGGCTTCAGCCGATCATCAAGACCGCAATCGCGACCACCGCAGCCCCAACGCTCACGGGGAGAGCCGCCCACGTCCCGCCGAGGCCGCGAGTCGCGAGCCGTCGGCTTCGCTCGGCTGCGGGCAGACCGAGCAGTTCCTCAAGGTCCTCGCAGGTGATCGGCTGGCTGAGCACCATGTCAACGTCCTCGCCGTCGCCCGCCCCGACCATCGCGACCTTCGAGTCACCGCGGACGGTGCCCAACAACTGCACAAAATCCGATCCAGACATGTCATCGAGTTCTTCGGCGACGAGCCAGGCGTCGATCTCGAGCCGCCGTGCCAGCCGCATGGCCTCGCTGCCGCTGGCCCGCAGATGGAGCCCGATCCGGCCCGCTCGGGCACTGGAAGCCAACGCCGTGTAGGCGTCGAACTTGGGATCAACCACGACCACATTCGGCGTCTTGCGGACGATTTCTTCTTCGATCGACGTGGCTTTGATCACCATGATGAACTCCTCAGTGAAGTGGGTCAGGAGGCTGGGTTTGGGGTTTCCGCGGAAGCGGGACTGGTCAGACGAACGACACGATCGACAGGAAAAAACTGATTGGGACCAGGCAGAACAGGAGGTCGAGGCTGGTCAGCGATCGATCGCCGCCCGCCATTGCGACCGCGACTGCTCCGCCACGGGTGACTGGTTGAGATCGCATTGGTCGATGCTCACAGGGTTCAAGAAATCGGATTCCCGCTGGCCGACATTCGGCAGCCGGGTGGTCACGTGAGACTCAGGCCTCGGACGATTCCGCCGGGACGACACTCTTGCGACGCCGCATCAGCAGGGATCGTCCGCAGAGCACACCGCCGAACGCCATTCCTGCCAGCACCAAGGCGGGCGGTTCCGGAGCAGCGATACCGGTCAGCAACTCGGTGTTCACGGGGCCTTCCGCAAGCGTGACGGCCTGCTTCGGCTTACCGACGAGGTTGACGTTGTCGGTGAACGTCTCGTTTTCACCGGCCCAGGCGAACGAGGCGAGGTTCTGGGTGTCGGCGAACGCCTTCCAGCCGACGTCTCCGAGCAGGACGCTCGACGGGGCGGCATGGGCTTGAGCGGTGAGGGCCAGCACGGCGACCACGGCGGAAACAGTCAGCGGCGTCTTCATGGTTGAACTTCCTTTGTCATTGAACCGAGGCGGGGCGACCCGTAGGTCGCGTTGAAGAGTGCCACGCTGGCCTTCCTCAACGTCTCATCCCTATTGCAAGCGGCGTGCCATTCGGGGAAGGCCCGACAAATAATTCCCAAAATCGAGCGCAACATGTTTGCTGGCAATGGCTTGCATCCTGAATGATGACTCGGTAACAGTTCCGGGATTTGGGGCCAGGGTGGGGCGATTCGCTCCACACCCCCCACTAGGGTGAGCCAAATCGCCCCACTTTCACACCCGGGTGGTGCGATTTGCGCCACCCCTGATGGGGGATGCAAGTTGCCGCGGGCCGCCGACCACCGCGGTTCGCACGACGGTTGAGGCCCGGCTCGCGTGCTAGCCTTCTTGAAAGGCAGGTGAGGCGGGCTTTGACTCGACGGCCGGGTTTGTTGGCCTCGGGCGGCATGCCTGTGACCCCGGATCACAGGACCTCGCGGAAGCCTGGAGGGCCGACAGGGTTTGGAGGCGGTATGGACGAGTTCCTGCGGTCGGCCGGGGAGTGGTGGGTCCTGCTCTGGCCCCATCTGGCCGCCTGGAGCGTCGTCGGACTCTCAATCACGGCCTCGGCCCACGCGATTCTCGTCAAGCGAGACACCCGGTCGACGATCGGCTGGGTGGGCCTGATCTGGCTCTCACCGGTATTCGGAGCCCTCGTCTACTTCCTGCTGGGCGTCAACCGGATCCGCTCCCGCGCGAGTCAGTTGCGGGCCGGGATCGCCCGAACCACGGTCGAGACCAGGGCAGCCGTACCGGGGCCCGAGCGAGTGCAGGAGGCGATCGGAGGCGATTCCGCGCCGCTGCGGCCACTGGCGACCCTGGTCGGCCGGGTGACCGGCCGGCCGCTTCTCGACGGCAACGCCATCGAGCCGCTCGACGGCGGCGACGAGGCCTATCCCGAGATGCTCGCCGCCATCGACTCGGCCCGTCGCAGCGTCGCCCTCTCCTCCTACATCTTCGACAACGATCCCACCGGCCGCCTGTTCGCCGAGGCGCTTGGCCGGGCCGTGGCCCGGGGCGTGCAGGTGAGGGTCTTGATCGACGGGATCGGGAGCACCTACTCCTTCCCGCCGATCACCCGCCGGCTCGCCGCCCAGGGCGTCCGCGTGGAGCGGTTTCTGCCGGCCAGCGTGCCGATCTATTTCCCGTACGCCAATCTGCGGAACCACCGCAAGATCATGGTGGTCGACGGCGGCCTCGGCTTCACCGGCGGCCTCAACATCCGCGACGGCTGCTGGCTATCGCACCGGCCCCGCCATCCGGTCCGCGACATGCACTTTCGGCTGCAGGGGCCGATCGTGGCCCATCTGCTCGAGGTCTTCACGGAAGACTGGCTGTTTGCCGCCGAGGAAAAACTCGCCGGCCCCGCCTGGGCGGCCAACCTCGCCCCTGCGGGCCGGTCGATCGCCCGGGGTATCCGCTACGGCCCCGACGATCCCGACATCGGACGCATCAAGCTCCTGCTGGTCGGGGCGCTGACCTCGGCCCAGCGATCGGTGCGGATCATGACGCCCTATTTTTTACCGGACGACGCCATCTGCCAGGCCCTCGACGTCGCGGCGGCCAGGGGCGTGCAGGTCGACATCGTGCTCCCCGAACAGAACAACCTGGCCCTCGTCGGA
>CALGAS010000169.1 GCA_937959175.1 uncultured bacterium
GGTTCAAGGCGAAGTGCGGCCTGACCACCGACCAGACCGGCCGGGAGATCTCCTTCTGCGGCCACACGATCCTCCAGGCCGACGCCCTCATCGTCCCCGACGCCCGCGAGGATCCCCGCTTCGCCGACAACCCGCTGGTGACCGGCGAGCCCTTCATCCGCTTCTACGCCGGCCATCCGCTGGCTGGCCGAGCCGGCACCAATGTCGGCACCCTCTGCCTGGCCGACCACCGGCCCCGCTCGCTCTCGCCCGCTGAGCTCGAAGCGCTCCGCAGCCTGGCGGCGGTGGCCGAGCACGAGATCGGCCTGGTCGAACTCGTCCGCATGCAGCGGGAACTGCTTGAGGCCCGGGCGGCCCTTGCCGCCACCCAGAAGCGACTGGCCCGGGAGCTCGCCGATGCGGCGGCCTTCGTGCGGTCGGTCGTACCCGAGCCGCTGGCCGGGCCGGCGGTAACCTCGGCCCATCGGCTGCTCCCCTCATCCGAACTCGGCGGCGACATGCTCGGGGCCCTGCCGCTCGACGAGGCGGGCGGCCGGGTGGCGATCTACCTGCTCGACGTCTCGGGCCACGGGGTCGGCCCGTCGCTGTTGTCGGTTGCGGCGGGCAACGCCCTGCGGAGCCAGAGCCTGCCGGGGATCGACTTCGCCGATCCGGCCGCGGTGCTCGCCGGCCTCAATACCGCCTTTCCGATCGACCGCACCGACGGCAAGTTTCTGACGGCCTGGTATGGCGTCTACGACGCGGCCGATCGCTCACTCGCGTTCGCGTCGGCCGGCCACCACGAGGCGCTGCTTGTGCCGCCGACCGAGCCGACGGCACGGCTCGGGAATCCCGGGCCGCTGATTGGATTCTTCCCCGAGGCGGCCTACGACCGAGAGCAGGTGACCGTGGCCCCCGGGAGCCTCCTCTACCTCTTCAGCGACGGCGGCTTCGAGGTGGCCGACGCCGCCGGCCACCTCCTCGGCTACGAAGCCTTCGCCGAAATCGTCGCGGCGGTGGCCCGCGATCGGGCCACCGCCCCGCCAGCCGCGGCCGACGCCCGCCTCGATGCGATCGTCGGCCGCGTAACGGCCCACGCCGCCGGCCCGCTGGCCGACGACTTCGCCCTCCTCGAGGTCAGCTTCGCCTGACAGCACCCCGTGGGGCACGCTTCGTACCCCGGGCACGACGCGCGACGAAGGCGGCACCGCAGCCGAGGCTCACGAGCCCCAAGGCAGCGGTGGCCGGCTCGGGAACGACGTTGACCGTGAACGTTTGCGTGGGATCAAGGGCAAGCCCGTTGCTGTACGTCCCTACCGTGAGCCCCAGCGTCGTAAAATCTTGGTTCGACCAGGTCACGGTTCCACCGATCTCAGAGCCCGATGGGAAATCACTGGCAAACGTTATGTTCGTGTTCGCAAAGCCAAAACGTTCGTTATCTGCTATTCCCGCGGCCGTGCCCGGGTTCGTCCAGCCAGGTCCGCTAAAGTCCTGCGTGCCAAACGCGGGAAAAGAGTTACCTTGCCAGTTGTAGATCGGAGCAC
>CALGAS010000170.1 GCA_937959175.1 uncultured bacterium
CGCGGAATACGGGCCCACCCCGAGCCTGCGCGAGGTGAACACAGCACGCGGCAGCACGGTATGCTGAGCAGATCTTGGTAGGAGTCCCCATGGCAACCTCTCCCTCGTGCGTGCTCGCGGTCGATCAGGGTACGACGTCGAGCCGGGCGATCCTCTTCGACGGTGCCGGGCTCCCGCTCGGGGTGGCCCAGGCGGAGTTTCCGCAGCACGCCCGGGAAGAGACCGGGCCCGCCGGTGAAGACCTCGGGGTCGTCGAGCACGACCCGGAGGACATCTGGCAAAGCCAGCTCGGCTGCTGCCGACGGGTGCTCGCCGAGACGCAGACACCGGCCAAGGCCGTGGCCGCCGTCGGCATCACCAACCAGCGGGAGACCACGATTCTCTGGGAACGTGAGACCGGCCGGCCTGTCGCTCCGGCCATCGTCTGGCAGAGCCGCGTCTCGACGCCGATCTGCCGCCGGCTCGAGGCCACCGGCGTCGGGCCGGAGATTCGTCGCCGGACCGGCCTGCTGATCGACCCCTACTTCTCGGCCACGAAGATCATCCATCTGCTCGAGACGATCCCTGGGCTGCACGACCGCTGCCGCCGCGGCGAGATTCTGTTTGGCACGGTCGACACGTTTCTGATCTGGCGTCTCACGGGCGGGCAGGTTCACGCCACCGACGTCACCAACGCCAGCCGCACGCTGCTGTTCGACATCCACGAGCGGGACTGGAGCGACGAGCTCTGCGGCATCTTTGATATCCCGCGAGCGATCCTCCCCGAGGTCAGGCCTTCGAGCGGATCGTTCGGCGTGATCGACCCGTCCCTGCTCGGGGCGGCGATCCCGATCATGGGCTGCGGAGGCGACCAGGAGGCTGCCGCCTTCGGGCAGGGAGTCGAACGCCCCGGGGATGCCAAGACAACCTTCGGGACCGGGGCGTTTCTCGTCTTCAGTACCGGAGACCGGGCTGTGACCAGCCGCCACGGACTCCTGACGACACCGCTCTGCGGGGGCCGCGACGGACCAGACTATTGCCTGGAGGGATCGGTGTTCGTGGCCGGCTCGCTCGTCGGCTGGCTGCGGGACGGGCTGGGTCTCATCGAACGGGCAAGCGACATCGAAGCCCTGGCCCAGAGCGTTGATTCCAGCGGGGGCGTCACGATCGTGCCGGCCCTGACGGGCCTGGGCGCACCTCACTGGGATCCGCATGCCCGCGGCACCATCCTTGGCCTCTCGCGGGCGACGCATCGCGGGCATATCGCCCGGGCGGCGCTCGAGGCGATCGCCCTCTCGGTCGCCGAGGTGGCCGGCTGCATGGAAGCCGACGCCGGCAGCCGGCTGACGGCGATGCGGGTCGATGGCGGGGCGACGGCCAACGATCTGCTGATGCAGATTCAGGCAGACGTCTTGGGCATTCCCGTCGAGCGGCCGGTGGTTCGCGAGACCACCGCGCTGGGTGCCGCCCTGCTGGCCGGCCTCGCGGCCGGCTTCTATCCCGATCGGGCGGCGGTCGCCGCCGCCCGCCGCGTCGAACGCCGGTTTGATCCCGCTCTCGACGCCGCGGCACGCCAGCGGCTCCTCGAGACCTGGGGCCGGGCCGTGGAACGCAGTCGCAGCTGGACTGGGGGCCCCTGAGCCTGCGGGGCCCGAGCATGCGGCACTTCCGGCGGATGTCAGACATTTCGCGGACCACCGCCATCATGGCTATCCTCAAGGGCATGAGCATGGCGTCGCTGATTGCCCGCGGCTGGCGGAAGATCGCGTTTCTGGGACCGCTGGCCCTCCTCCTGCTGGCCGTGAGTGCGGCGGCTGACGATCAGCCGCCGGCGGCTACTGGCCTGGAGCAGCCGGTCATGGCCACCTGGACACGGCTGCCGCTTCTCGATTGGACCAGGCGGGTCGCGGAACTCGCCGGCTATCCGATCGTGCTCGACCGACGGATCGATCCGACTCAGCCGGTCACTCTCACCGCCCGCGGGGAAACGGTCCGCGAGCTCCTCCAGCAGGTCGCGGCCGATGCTGGTGCGGCAGTCGAGGAGCTCGGCACCACCGTCCGAATCGTACCGGCCGCCGTCGCGGGACAGGCCAGCCGAGCGGAACGCGATCGCGAGGT
>CALGAS010000171.1 GCA_937959175.1 uncultured bacterium
ATGCTCGGCCGGCGGCGGCGGATGCTCGGTCCCGATCCGGCCAACGCCGCGGTCACCACGATCGGCGGGATGATCGGACGGGATGCCTCGGGCAGCCGCTTTCTGCGACATGGTTCGATCCGAGGCAGGATCGAGTCGGCAGAGGTCGTTCTCGCCGATGGTTCGGTGATCGAGGTGCGGCCGGCCGAGCCGGTGGCCCGGCCCGCGGTTGGGGCAGGCAGCGGTATCTCCGCGGCCAGCCCCGACCGGCTCGGTGAACTCGCCGCGGGTGTTGCTGCCATCCTCGACCGCGGTCGCGACGTGATCGCCCGCCACCAGCCCGCCGGTCGGGCGACCCATGGCGGCTACCGCCTCCATGACCTCCTGGCCGATGGCCGGGTCGACCTGCCCAGGCTTCTCTGCGGGGCCGAAGGCACGCTCGGGATCGTCACCGCGGCCACCCTGGCGACCGTGCCCCAGGATCCGGCCTCGGCCGTCGGCCTGCTGCTCTTCGATTCTCTCGAGGCCGCCGCCGAAGCCGGGCTGCGCATCCTCCCGCTCGGGCCGAGTGCCTGCGATCTCTTCGATCGCCGGCACCTCGCCCTGGCCCGGGAGGCCCGGCCGTCCTTTGACCTGCTGATTCCGCCGGTCGCCGAGGCGGGTCTGCTGATCGAGTTTGCGGCCGCCGAACCGGCCGACTGCAACGCCCGTCTCGAGCAGGCGCTCGCCCTGATGCGGCGAGGCCGCCGCGGATGCATCGACGTGCGGCGGGCCGATGACGCCCACGACGCCGCCTTCTTCTGGGAACTCTCCCGCAACGTCGTCTCGACGATCCACGGCGTGCGGGCCGAGATGCGGCCGGTGCCCTTTCTCGAAGACATCGTGGTGCCGCCACCGGCCCTGCCCGACTTTCTGGGTCGCCTGCAGACGGTGCTCCGGCAACAGGATGCCACGGCGATGATCTTCAGCCACGCCGGGCACGGCGAACTGCACGTCCGCCCGCACGCCAATCCGCGGGCGGCCGGCGAGCGGGCCCGCCTGGAGAGTCTCGCCGACGCGGTCTACGAGCACGTCGCCGCGGTCGGGGGCTCGATCGGGGCCGAACTCGGCCTCGGCTGGTCGCGAACATCCGCGTTTGCGCGGCTCTTTCCCGAACTGGTGGGCGTGTTTGCCGAGGTCAAGGGTCTCTTCGATCCCGCCGGGCTTCTCAACCCCGGCCGGGTCGTGCCGGGAGAGGATCCGCTCCCTCTGTTCCGGCGGCCGCTCTCCGGCCGTGAGGGCGCCGAGGGGCAGGGGGTGGTCGACGGGGGCGAACCGCTGGCCGAGCGGGAGCCGGAGATCGTGCCGCTGACGACCTGGAGCCGGGACCGGCTGGTCATCGAGACCGACGCCTGCAACGGCTGCGGCGGCTGCCGGAGCCTCGCCCCGACGACCCGGATGTGTCCTCGCTACCGGGAAAACCCGGCCGAGGAGGCGACCCCGCGGGCCAAGGCGGACGTGATGGCCGCCCTCCTTTCTGGTGAACTCGACCCCAAGGCGGCCTCCGGAGATGCCGTGCGAGCCGTGGCCGACACCTGTTTTAACTGCCATCGATGCCGGAGCGACTGTGCCGCCGGGGTGGACATTCCGGCCCTCGTGATGGAACTCAAGGCGGCCCACTACGCCGCCAATGCCACCCGGCTGGCACCCTGGCTGATTTCCCGAATCGACTCCGTTGCCGCGTTGGCCGGGCGGGTGAGCCCGCTGGCCAACTGGGCCCTCGCCAATCCCCAGGCCCGCTGGGTGATCGAGAAGGTGACGGGGATCGCCCGGGGCCGGAAGCTGCCGCCGGTCAGCGGGACGGCCTTCCTCCGCTGGGCGGCCCGCCGCGGGCTGACGCGGCCCTCGCGGCGGAGCGGCCCGCGGGTGCTCTACTTCCTCGACACCTACGCCCGGCGGCACGACCCGCTGCTGGGGCAGGCCTTCGTCTCGGTGCTCGAGCGGAACGGAATCGGCGTCTTCATCGATCCGAGGCAGCAGGCTTCCGGGATGCCGTTGGTCTCCGAGGGCGATCTCGACGGGGCCCGCCGCCTCGCCCGGGCCAATCTCCGCGTCCTCTCCGAGGCGGTTCGGCTCGGCTACCGGATCGTCTGCACCGAGCCGGCGGCGGTCACCTGCATCACGCACCACTACCCACTCCTCCTCGACGACGAGGAGGCGGCCCGGGTGGCCGCCGCCACCTGCGATGCGGCCACCTATCTCTGGGAACTCCATCGCGAGGGCCGGCTGCGGCTTGATTTCCGCCCCGTGCCTGCCCGCATCCTCTACCACGGCGGCTGCCATGAACGGATCGACCCTGGCCTGATGCCGGCGGAGCATCTGCTCCGGCTCGTTCCCGGGCTCTCCCTCGACACGACCGACCACGGCTGCTCGGGCATGGCCGGCACCTTCGGCCTCTCCCGGGATCACTATCGGGCCAGCCTCAGGATGGGCCTGGGCCTCGTCAATGGGATGCGGTCGGCCGGGATCGAGGCGGGCGCGACCGCCTGTTCGGCCTGCCGTCTGCAGATGGAACAGGGCACCACGAAGCCCGCCATCCACCCTGTCAAAATCCTCGCCCGGGCCTACGGTCTCCTGGACGGGCCTCCGCCGCACGGCCTCGACAGTTTGTTCTCCGCCGTCAGTGGCCGGTTGACCGCCAGCTGACCCGGTGCCCGGCGTCCCGTCTCGCCCTTGCCCGTTTCCGATCATGTCACACCAACCCCCCGATGACCGCCGGCTGCTGGTGACGCTGTTTGCGGGAATGGCGGAGGCTGCCGGCCGCCGTTGGGTCGAACTCGACTGGGAGGGGGGAACGGTCCGGGAGCTCCGCAGCCGCGTGGCATCCGCCTGCCCCGCGATCGAGCCGCTGCTGGCTCGCAGCGCCGTCGCTATCGGCGACCGCTATGCTGCTGAAGCCGATACGGTTCCGCATGACGCGGAGGTCGCCATCATTCCCCCGGTCAGCGGAGGCTAGGCCGGTGGCAGCGACGCTCGAGGCCGATCCGCGGATCAGGCAGGCGGCGGTGACCGCCACGCCGCTGGATCCGGCTGCGGTGCTCGAGGCCGTGGCCGATCCAGCGGCCGGCGGCAACGTGGTCTTTGTCGGCAGCGTCCGGGGCACGACCGCGGGCCTGGTGACGAGCCGGCTCGAATACGAAGCCCATCAGCCCTTGGCGGCCGCTGTCCTGAGACAGCTCGCCGGTGAGGCTGCCGATCGCTTCGGGCTGGTGGCCGTTGCGGTGGCCCACCGGCTTGGTGTTGTCGAGCCTGGTGAGGCCGGCGTGGTGGTGGCTGCCAGCGGGGCCCACCGCCGAGAAGCCTTCGCCGCCGCCGAGTGGTTGATGGACGAGATCAAGCGCACGGTGCCGATCTGGAAGTGCGAGCACCGGCCCGATGGCCAGCGGGAATGGGTGCATGGCGGGGCCGTGCCGGGAGGCGAGGCATGATGGAAGAGCCACGCCCCGCTGGCCTTACCGACCGCTTTGGCCGCCTGCACACCGACCTGCGGGTCAGTGTCACCGACCGCTGCAATCTCCGCTGCACCTACTGCATGCCGGCCGAGACGGTGTTTCGCGATCGGGAGGAACTGCTCAGCTTCGAGGAAATCACCCGCGTGGTCGCCGTGGCGGCGGCCGAGGGCATTCGGACGGTCCGGCTGACGGGCGGCGAGCCGCTGATGCGGCGACAGCTCGACCGGCTCGTCCGCCTGCTCGTCGCGGTGCCGGGGATCGAGGAGGTGGCGGCCACCACCAACGGCCTGCTCTTGGCGGAGCAGGCCGAGCGGCTGGCCGACGCGGGGCTTGCGCGGCTCAACGTCAGCCTCGACGCCGTCCGCGAGGAGACCTTTGAACAGCTGGCCCGCCGGCCGGGGCTCGACCGGGTCCTGGCCGGCCTGGCTGCCGCCCGACAGGCCGGGTTCGAGCGGATTCGGATCAACGCGGTTTCCATGCGGGGCCTGTCCGAGCAAGAGATCGTGCCGCTGGCGGAGTTTTGCCGCCGGGAGCGACTGCATCTACGGTTCATCGAGTTCATGCCCCTCGACGCCGAGGGCTCCTGGGACCATCAGCAGGTCTTGTCGGGCGGTGCGGTGCGGTCGATCCTCCAGCGGGCGATCGGGCCGCTCGAGCCCGTGCCGCCGATCGATCCCGGGCAGCCGGCAATCGACTGGCGGTGGCGAGACGGCGGCGGGCTGGTCGGCTTCATCGACCCGGTCAGCAATCCGTTCTGCGATCGCTGCGACCGGCTCCGGCTGACGGCCGACGGCCAGTTTCGCAACTGCCTCTTTTCGACGACCGAATGGGACCTCCGGCGGCTCCTCCGGGATGGCTGCGGCGACGCGGCGATCGCCCGCGTCTTGCACGACTGCGTCGCTGCCAAGCGGGCCGCCCACGGGATCGGCTCCGCCGGCTTCGAGCGGCCTGCCCGAGCGATGTATGAGATCGGGGGCTAGGATGAAGTTCGCCGTGCCAAGGTTGCAAACTTCCTCCCCCGGCCTGCCTCCACGCCGGTATCTTGATCATGCGGCCACGAGCTGGCCGAAGCCGCCCGAGGTCGTCGCGGCCTGGCAGCGGGCGGCCCTCGAGATCGGGGCGACGGCCGGCCGCGGGCTGTATGCCGCGTCGCTCGAGGCGACTGCGATTCGTGAGCAGGGCCGGGCGGTGGCGGCCCGGCTCCTGGGCGGGGTCGATTCGGAGCGCGTGGCGCTGCCCGTCGGCTGCACGCTCGCGCTCAACATGGCCATTCATGGCCTCGTCCGGCCTGGCGAACATGTGATCGCCTCTGCCGCCGACCACAACGCCACGCTCCGGCCGCTCTACTGGCTGGCCGAGCGGGGCCAGATCGAGCTTTCGATCGTGCCCTGCGATGCGGTTGGCCGGGTCGACCCGGCTTCGATCGTTGCCGCCTGGCGGCCGGCGACGCGGCTGACGGTGATCTCCCACGTCTCCAACGTGACCGGCGTGGCCCAGGACGTGGCGGCGATCGCCAAGGTCGTGCACACCCGGGGCGGGCTGCTCGTGCTCGACGCGGCCCAGTCGTTCGGCGTCGTGCCCTGCGACACGCCCGCCTGGGGAGCTGATGTCGTGGCGGCTCCCGCCCACAAATGGCTGCAGGGGATGGCCGGTGTGGCAGTGCTCTGGGCCCGGCCCGGGGTCGATCTGGAGCCGGTCGTGCAGGGAGGCACTGGCACGGCAAGCGAGTCGCTCGCCATGCCCGCGGCCTTTGCGGCCCGGCTGGAGGCGGGCTCCCCCGACGTGCCGGCGTTGGCGGCCTTCGTCGCGGCGTCGCAGTGGCTGGCGGACCGCGGTCTGGCGGTCACCGCGGCGGCAGCGCGTCGCCTGGCCGACGAGTTAGCCGGCCGGCTCGGGGAGATGCGGGGCGTGCGGGTGATCGACGGCCCACGGGCGGCGGCGATTGTGAGCTTCGTCGTCGAGGGATATGATCCGGCTGAGGTCGCCGCGATCCTCGAGCAGGCAGCAGGCGTCGAGGTACGGTCGGGCTTTCACTGTGCGGCGTGCATCCATGAGCCGCTCGGGACGCGGGCGGGCGGCACGGTGCGGGCCGCCTTCGGCCCGGGCAACGAGATGGCCGACGTCGAGACGGTGGCCGCGACGGTGGCGACCCTGCAGACGGGCTAGCAAGGAGCGAGACAGTTCATGGCAGGAATCCCCCGAAACGCCTGGTATGCCGGCGGGCTGCGGTTTCAGTGCACCCAGTGCGGCGACTGCTGCACGGGCGACGAGGGCTACGTCTGGGTGAACCAGGCAGAGATCGACGCGATGGCGGCCCGCCTGGGGATGACGTCCGAGGCCTTCGAGGCCAAGCACGTCTACCGGGTGGGAATCCGCCGGTCGCTGAAGGAGCGGAAGGGGGGCGACTGCGTCCTCCTCGACCCGCAGACGCGAAAGTGCACCGCCTACGAGGAGCGGCCCCGGCAGTGCCGCACCTGGCCGTTCTGGGATTCGAACCTCCGCTCCCCGGAGGCCTGGGCCGAGGCGGCCGAACACTGCCCCGGCTGCAACATGGGTGACCTCGTGCCGCTGGAGACGATCGTCGAGCAGGCGGCGAAGATCCGCGTCTGAGGTCCGAGCAGGTTTGCGCGTCGGCGGCCCGGGCGGAACGGGATCGGACGCTAGTCCGAATCAAACCGCCGGATCACCTCGCCGGTTTTTCGGTCGATGAGGGTCAGGCCCGATGCCCCAACCAGCAGGTGGTCGCCATCGGGCGAGAAGGTGAGCCGCGGAGGATTGAAGGCGACCGCCGGCCGGTTGGCATGGATCACGCGGAACCGTGCGTCGCGAAGCGTGAACCGCCGGATCGGCTCGAGGGACTCGGGGTCGTGGAGGACGACCCGGCAGTCATCGCCGGAGGCCTTTGTCTCGAAAGTGAAGCCCCCGGGGGTCGCGTTGTCCCGCCGCCAGATGCGGGAGACCGTCGGCTGGCTGATCACGGCGAGCGAGTCGTCGACCGGCGAGAAGACCGGTCGGGCGGCAGTCTCGTCGCCGCTGCCCTCCCAGGAGGCCACCAGTTCGAGCGTGTCACCCTCCCAGACCCGAATCGTGCCGTCTTCGTGGCCGGTGGCCACCCGGCGGCCGGTTCGGGAGACTGCCAGGGCCGTGCAGGTGCGGAGCGTCGCCGACCTGATCCAGCGGCGGGGCAGAAGGGTCTCGGAATCCCCGATCAGGAGTCCTTCCAACATGAGGCGCAGACCCGCGGTCGAGCCATCGGGACGAATGATCGGGTCGCCGACCAGATGCACCGCCGCGAACGACCGACCATCGGGAGCGTAGGCGAGTTGCCGGCCCGCGCCGGCGTTGGGCAGCGTGACCCTGCCCCGCCGGGAGTCGCGATCAACGGGATCGTATCGGCCCGCGATGCCCTCGCCGTCAGCGGCGAGGAGGGCGGCCTCCGTCGGACTGAGGGCGAAGCTGCGGCGGTTAAAGCCGCGACCGAGCGGTTCGCCCGTGTTGATCGCGATGCCTCGAATCGAGTCGGCGTCTACGCTGTCGCCGGGCGTGTAGATGCTCGCCCAGACGATGCCCCGCCCGTCGTGCGTGAAGGCGAGGCCGACAATATCGCCTAGGGCCGGCACCGACCGGACGAGGCGGCCGGTCTGCCGCTCCCAGACGTGGATTCGGCCGGCCCGCTCGCGGTCACGGCCGAGACCGCCACCAATACCCGCTGCCACGAGCGATCCGTCGGCTGAGAGAGCGACCGCTTCCGCGTTGGGCATGGTGTGGGGAGCGGGCGGCACCTCGCGTGTGGCGGGGCTCGCTGCGGCCCCGAGGTCGCCGGCCAGCAGCCCGATCGCGGCCGCCAGCATGCAGACCCGGCGCTGGCCCGTCAGCCGGGCAGGAAGCCCGGCGGCCGGGCGGAGGCCCGGCGAGGTGGCAGGGGCCATGGATGGCCCTGCCAGGATCGCGTTGCGGATTCGCTTCAGCGAGGACGTCAGCCGGGCAGGAAGCCCGGCGGCCGGGCGGAGGCCCGGCGAGGTGGCAGGG
>CALGAS010000172.1 GCA_937959175.1 uncultured bacterium
CGGCTCGGGCCCACTCCCGATGGCGGTCGAGCAGGGGACGGTTGCGGGCGTCCAGGAAGGCAGCGAGGTCTCCGGGAGGGCAGCGGCTGCCATCGACCGGCAGCCCACCCCGCATGATGTTGAAAAGCGTGTTGGAGGCGTGGTGGGCCGTGGTGACCGCGTCGGCTGTCATCTGGAGCCCGTCGCTCGACCCGACCCGCCGCCGGAGGCCTTCAGCCTCGGATTCGAAGGCGGCGTCGAGCTCCTCTGCCAGACTTCCGGAGGTTGCCAGGCGGTGCCGCAGTTCGAGGATCGCGGGCTGGTCGAGGCCGGTGTCGACGACCATGTACCAGTCTCGGCTCTCTCCAGGCTCAAGACGGAACTGCTCGCCGACCAGGTAGCCGCCAAAACAGCCGCGGGCCCGTTCCTGCGGAGTGATCGGCTCACCGGCCTGGAACAGGACCGCCTGGCCATCAGTGACGATTCGCTGGCTTCCGCCAAGGCCCGTCGACCAGGCCACAGTTGCTCGCAGCGACTCCGCCGGCTCCGGCCGGTCGCTGATTGCGGAGTTGAGCACCGAGATCAGCAGTCCCTCCGGCTCGACAAGTTCATGCCGCATGTACGCTGCCGTGAGATAGCTCAGACGGCTGTAGAGTTGCTCGCCAACGCCGGGCGGAAGGAGTCGATGCCAGCCATCGAGCAGATCGATCTGTCGGGGCCGATCGGTGAGGTTCTCCAGGCGGGCATGCCGCACGAGGCCGAAGGTCGATAAACCACCGATTCGCCACCGACATCGCAGCCCGAGGGCCGCATGAATTTCTTCGAAGATGTCCCGGCACCCGAGTTCGTGCTTGAACAGCGACCGCGAGATGACCTCGGCGGGCGGCCCTGCAGCCCACGGCTCCCAGACCTGTTCGTCGCAACGAATCCACGAGCAGATGCCGCTGCCCCGCGGCTCGTGGAGCAGCTGATCGGCGGGGCGATACGGAAACACACCGCCGTCGGGATCGCGGCGACCGGCCGTGAGGGCGGCATTGCTGCCGACAAAAATCCAGACATCGCCGTCGCTGACGACGTTCATCAGGAACGGAGGGATTTCCTGGGCATCCCGAATGCACGCATGGGGGACACCATCGACTGGCACGATTTCGTGCTGTGCAGCAGTGGCCTTCGACGTGGGAGACGACGTCCGCTCACTGAGGTGGGGCATCAGCATGAGGGCTCATCGTCTCCGTGTGCCGGGCAGCCTCGAGGAACCATCACGGTGCACCGTCGTGCATTACGCGCCGTCAGGAATAGGCGACAGCCTGACGGATCCGTCCCCAACGTGCATCATCTTCGTTCACTGGATCAGTTCGACAGACTCCCCGTCGCTGCGATGGGCAAGCCGGTTGAATGTCTCGATGTCGATGTCAAACCCGAAGGTTCGCACGGAGCCATCGGCAAAGACCGCGTTGAAGCCGGCGTCATGAGCCGAGCCGGGGGTGATGAAGGTCGACCGCTGGCCGGTCACTTTCTGCGGAGAATCCTGATGGGGACGGCAGTAGGTCGAGCGGACCGTGTCGTAATCCCAGCCCGAGGCCCAGCCTTCGTCGTCATCCTGCGGATGGGTTGTGCCATCAGTGAGCACCTGCAGACGCTTCTCCGCCACGAGCATCGTTTTGCTTGCCCCGTCGGTGACTTTCCCCATCGTGACCGGCGGGTCGTACCCGAGTTGCGTGACCTGACCATTTTTGACCCAGTAACTGCTGCGGACGATCACCCCGCGGAATCCGGTGTATGCGGCGCCCAGTTGGGAAGCCGGCCGCAGATTGAAGTCCATGAGGGAGGCACTCGCTCCCCAGAATCCATAGGACGCCGCACACGCTCGGGTGGTGCCGAGGGCGCCCTGCTCCGGAGGGGCATCCTGCATGCTGCTGGCAAAGAGTGTCGGATTTTCCTGGCGACTCGGCCCCGGCTGGAGAGCCGCGTAGTCGAGTAACCAGTAGGTAACCGGGCCGCTAATGCCCTGCTGCGAGACCCGCACCGGGTCGGTGTTGACGTAACTGGCGCTCGCTCGTCGCGACGGGCAGAAGTAGGTCGGGATGGGCGTGGAGGCGATCTGTGCCGTGTTGGTGATGGTGTGAACGGCCCCCGCTTCCATGTACGGGAGGATCTGGAAGGCCCAGGAGAGGCCCTGCTTCTTCGGTCCAAACGGCCTGCCAGGCGCTGAGTAGTCCTCGATCTTCGGATAGGGGGCGATGCCACCGCTGGGAAATACCTTGGCGACGTTCTCGACCATCAGCACCGCCAGACCGGTCTGACGAAGATTGTTCATGCACTGCGTCCGCCGGGCGGCTTCGCGGGCTGATTGGACTGCGGGCAGCAAGAGCCCGATCAGCGTGGCGATGATCGCGATCACCACGAGGAGCTCAACGAGGGTGAAGCCAGGCCGACCCCTCGTGAGGGCGGCCTCCAGCGAGGGAGTGCCCTCGATCCTTGCCATCTGCCGTTTCCGCGGGTGATCCACCCCGCCGAGCGACACACGTTCCATCAGAGCATGAACAACCATGGCTACGCCTCGTCCCCCGAAACCAGAAAAAACAGCCAGTTCGCCGCCGTCCAGAAGATTATTTGAATCGACTGGAACTGTTTCAGGTCAAGTGTAGGCCTTTGGTTATCGGCTGGCAAGCCCATGGTCGAAAGGATTTTTGAAAACCTCACTTTGAGGGAATCCCAGGCCTCTGCTCACAAGGCTAAAAAACAGCCCTCCGATGCCCCAGAAAGCCCGCGTGCCAGGCTCGGGAACCGCCGCAACGGTGGCGGTCGGCAGATAGGGTCCCGCGCCAAACACTCCGGCGCCGTCGATGGCGATCAGGTCGAAGACATTGGTCTGGCCGTCGTAGGTGACGTCGCCCTGGGACCATGTCGAAAACGTGCCGGTTCCAAACATCCCCGCCGTGTCGATGCCGACGAGGTCGAAGAGGTCGACCCGCCCGTTCAGATCGACATCCCCGGGAGCGGCAAAGGCCACGACCATGGTCCCGTCGCCAGCCTGGCGAAAGCCGACGGCCCGGGTGCCAGGCTCGGCGGTCGCAGCGGCCGTCGAAGTCATGCCCGTCGCGCCGTCCCAGCCGCCGCCGTTACGGCCGGCCAGCAGATCGCCCAGCAGGCCGAGCAGGCTGATGCCGCCGGCCTGAATCGTCAGTCGGCCAGCCCCGAGATCGACGAGTCCTCCGCCGGGCAACTCGTCAACGGTCAGGCCCGCCAGCGACATGCCATTGACCCGGTCGGCCGGGAGCGTCAAGAGCCCGCCCCCGCTCACCGTCACCGGAGCCGGTCCCGCAATCGTGCCGGACTCGAAATCGAGGCGACCGATGCCGCCCTCCGTTGAGATCGTGACCATGGGAAGATCGAGCGTGCCGCCGGTGAGCCGGACTGATGGAGTCTGCACAGTCAGGCCCTCCGCCGCCGAGAGCCGAGCCGCCGCCGCGACCTCGACCGGACTGGCCGCGAGCGCTCCTGGCTCAGTCAGCCGGAGCCCGCCGCCGAGCACCCGCGTCGGGCCGGTGAAGGTGTTGGCGGCATCGAGGACGAGCGTGCCAGCGCCTGTCTTGGTGAGCGAGTCGGCCGTGAGAATTCGGCCGTAGCCCGCCTGAAACTGCGTTTTGCTGGCAGTCGGCACGTCGATGACGAGATCGGCCGGCGCGGTGTCGTAGACCCGCACGTAGTCGACGAGCATCGAGCCGGGGAAGGGCGTTCCGGCATCGGGCGGCCCGACGAAGTTGCCCCCCACCGCCAGGTTGACGAGGAGGTGAAACGGCTCATCGAAGGGAGCGGGGTAGCTGCCGCCGCTGCTCCACCACTGGCTGGTGACCCACGAGAGGGTGTCGTCGACGTACCAGCGGAGCATCGGCTGGGGGCCGAGGTCCCACTCAACGGCGTAGACATGGAAGTCGGTGGTGCGGCCGCCGGCCGGGAGCGTGTAGGCCGAGCCCGTGTACGTGTTGTCGGGCCAGCTCCCCCCGTAATGAATTGTGTTTTCAATCCGGCGGGTGTCCTGGCCGCGGGCCTCGAGGATGTCGATCTCGCCCGAGGCGGCCCAGCCGCCGTAGCGGGAGGATTCGGGCAGCATCCAGAAGGCGGGCCAGAATCCCTGCCCGGCCGGGAGAGCGGCCCGAATCTCGAACCGGCCGCCGGTCTGGCTGAAGCGGCCGCGGGTCGTCAGCCGGGCCGAGGTGTATTCCATCCCGCCCTCGTTCTCCCGGCGGGCGGTGATCGAGAGCAGGCCGTCGGCCACCCGGGCATTGGCCGCCCGGTCGGTGTAGTACTGCAGCTCGTTGTTGCCCCAGCCGACCAGCCCGCGGTCGGCCCCCGTGCCGAGGTCGAACGTCCACCGTCCGGGATCGATCGCGTCGCCATCGAACTCGTCGTACCACGAGACCACCGGGTAGGGCTGCTGGCCCGCGGCCGGCAGGGCAGCGATTGATGCACCCACCGCCGTCAGCAGCACCGCGGCGACGCGGCGGGATCGGAATGCAACACACGTGAACATCGTTTCAGAATAGGACGACGTCCCCGCGGGCACCAGCAGCGGGCTCGGGGCGGGCCCGTCTTCCGCGGGCGTCCTCGAGTTGGAAAAGGGTACAGGCACCTCGCTTCGCTCGGAGCCAGTCCCCTTTTCCGGTCGTACGGTGCGGGAAAAGGGTACAGGCACCTCGCTTCGCTCGGAGCCAGTCCCCTTTTCCATAAAAGCCCCCCGGCGCGAGCCGGGGGGACGGCGGGCCGTTGGGCCAGCCCGGCCTCCGGAAGCCAAAGCAACCGTTCACCACCAAACCGCCCAATCCGCCTTCACCACCAACCAGCTTCAGGGACGTCAACGACCGGACGGCGGGCCGTTGGGCCTTCTCGGTCCCCTCTCAACACGCCGGCCCGGTGCGTCATCAGGACGCACCGGGCCGTGTTCATGGAGTCGTTGGCGTGTGTCTGGCGGGCCGCTTGCAGCGGCCGGGCCTCAGACGAGTTCCTTGCGGGCCCCGATCAGGGTCCGCAGCCGCTCGGCAAGCAGGGCCACGTCGAAGGGCTTCTTGAAGCTCTCGTTGACGTGGTTGCGATCGACGGTGATCTGCGAGCCGTCGTCCGGCAGCAGGGCGATCACGATCGTGTCGGCGTATTCGGGATTCCGCTTCAGATTCTGGCAGATCTGCTGGGCGTCGATCCGGCCGATCGAGTAGTCCACCACGATGCAGTCGGGATGGAAGCTCTCGGCCTGGATGCCGGCCTCGAAGCCGCTGGCTGCGACCTGAATCTTGAACGACTTCTCGACCGGCAGCTGCCGCTTGACGTTCTCGATCAGGACCTGATCCTGCCCCACCAGCAGCACCTTGGCCATCGCCTCGTCTTCGAGATCGCCCAGCGGCATCCCGTGTTCCTTGAGAAACTTGATCAAATACTCCCGAGGGATGCGGCGATCCTGGCTGCCGGGAATGCGGTAGCCCTTGAGTCGACCGGAGTCGAACCATTTGCTCACCGTGCGGGGAGCAACCTTACAGATCTTGGCGACCTGGCCTGTCGTGAAAACCTTCATCGCATGGACTCCATGAATGGATCTTTCGTGTCCGAAATCGACATGGCCAGTCCGCGGGTGCAAGACCCACGGGACACGGCCCCCCTGTGGCGCGGATGTCGGTCGCCGCGGGGACGGCCACGCCGTCGTTCCCCGCGCCGGATGATCCGGGGGCGCGGAGGGGCGTGAGAGATGGGCCGTGGCCGGTGACCGCACCAAAGGGCGCGGGGCCGGCTCGGGCCTGGACTCGCAGGATTCCCCCCCTGCGCCACGCCGCCCGAGGCATCCGGAGTGATCCGGACACATCGGCGACGTGACCATCCAAGCCTGTAGATCGAAAGATCACGTCGTGCGACTTGAGCCGTTCTTCGCGAAAGCGCCGGTGGGACCGCATGAGCCGCCTGGCAGGCTCCCTCGCAGCGTCCGGCCCCGGCAGGCTGGGCAGCCTTTGCGGCTGGCGGCCCGTTGTCGCTCACGGGCTGGCGGTCAGGCCGCCTTGCTGGCCCTCGCGGCCGCGGTCGATTCAAACCGCACCGACATCCGCTTGGAGACGCCCGATTCCTCCATCGTCACGCCGTAGAGCGTGCCGGCGGCGGCCATCGTCTTCTTGGAATGCGTCACCACGATGAACTGCGTTGCCGACATGAAATCCCGGAGAACGCCGACGAACCGGTCGACGTTCGCCTCGTCGAGCGCCGCGTCGACCTCGTCGAGCACGCAGAAGGGGCTGGGCCGGGAGCGGAAGATGGCCAACAAAAGGGCGACGCAGGTCATCGTCTTCTCGCCGCCGGAGAGGAGCGAGATGTTGCGGGGTTCCTTGCCCGGCGGGCGGGCGACGATTTCGACCGAGGTCTCCAGTAGGTCGACGTCGGGCTCCAGCACGAGATCAGCCTGGCCGCCGCCGAAGACACGCTCGAAGAGTTCACGGAAGTGTCCCCGCACCGTTTCGATCGTATCGCCGAGCAGTCGCCGGCTCTCCTCGTCGATCCGGGCGATCAACTGCTCGATCGACTCTCGGGCGGTGCTGACGTCGGCGAGCTGCCCTTCGAGGGCCGCCAGCCGCGTTGCCAGTTCCTCCGCTTCGGCAAGCGCCTCGAGGTTGACGTTGCCCATCCCGGCCACCCTGCGGCGAAGATCGTCGATCAGCGTTTCCAACGCACTGCGATCCTCGGGAATCGGCTCGCCCTGGTCTTCGGCGGAAGACCGGTCGTTGCCGGCATCGTCTGGAGCAGAATCAACGCCGCTGGCTGCCGGGGTGATCATCGGATGCAGGTCAGCCGCCGGAATGGCGTCGATGTCGAGGTCGTACTCGTCCCGAATCCGCTCGACGATGCGGGCCCGTTGGTGACGGGCCTCGCCCGCGGCCAGCTCATGGGCATGAATCCGCTCGCCGAGGGCGACTGCCTCGTCCCGGGCGGCATTGCGGTTTCGACCAGCTGCTCGTTCGGCGGCGGCCTGGCCGGCCATCGCCTCCTCCACGTCCGCCAAGTCGCGGGTGGCCTGGTCGGCCTCCCAGACCGCTTGGGCCCAGCTGCTCCCCGCAGCCAGCAACTCCAGCTCCCAGGCTCGAACGCGGCTGCGGGCGGCGTCGGTATCGGTGACGGCCGTGGCCAGCGCCTGATGGCGAGCCGACGCGGCCGCCCGGGCGGCTGCTGCTGCATCACGGCCGCGTTCGACCTTTTCCAGGCGGGTGACCCGTTCGATCCGCAGCCGATGCACCTCTTCGATCACCTCGCCCCGGCTCCGTTCCACTGCCGCGACCGCGTCCTGCCGGCGGTGCCGTTCCATTTCGGCGGCCTGCGCGGCGGACCTCGCCTCGTCGAGATGCTCGTGGGCAGTCCGGCTGGATGCCTCCGCGGCGACGGCCCGCCGCTCGGCGGCCTGGACGTCGGCCTGGGCGGCCGCGATCGCCTCGCCGGCTGCGGCCCGATCGCGACCGAGGCGTTTGACCTCGCCGCGGGCCGCGGCCACGGCGTCGGCGGC
>CALGAS010000173.1 GCA_937959175.1 uncultured bacterium
CGAGGCGACCGACGGCATGAGCAGAACAATCAATCTCGCGACAACGACCGAGTTCGACAACGAGACAGGCTCAAAGAAGGGTGACGTTGACGCACAGTACCGAGGAACGCGACAAGGACTTCTCGATTCACGAGCTGCGGCAACGACCGAGTTCACCGCCTTCGATGACAACGCCGGCGTCAGCCTGGCGATCGGCAGCATCAGCACCGACGGCTCGGCCGTGGTGGCGGTGGCATCGCGGGCAGGTGGGTCGACCGTTCGGCTGTTCGACACTGAGGGGAACCTGCTGGGGGAGTTTGCCGATGTGCTCAAAGGGGTATTTCCAAACGGAGTTAACGTGACCGCGCAGGACGTCAACGGCGACAACTTCGCCGACTTGATCGTCTCGGGCCGGGCCGGCGGGCCGCCGCTGATCACCGCGCTCGACGGCGAGGACATCGCCACCGGCGAGGCAGAGCCGGCCCGGCTGTTCACCTTTACGGCAGGGGGCGGTGAGACTGCCGGCGCAAAGGTCGCTCTCGCCTACAACGACATGCCGACAAAGGGCACCTACATGCCGAAGATCATCACGACGCCGGAGCAGGGGCCGCTCGCCGGGACGGTGCAGGTCTGGGATCCCACCGACTTCGTGCCGTATCACTCCCATACCCTTGATGGCGCCGACACGGGGGGCCACACGGGGGGCCACATGGGGGGCCACATGGGCCACGTCGGCTCGTCGATGCCCTCCAGCGGGATGGATTCGATGCCGATGGACGACGCTGGGATGGATTCGATGCCGATGCCGCTCGTCGAGTTTCAACCGTTCGGTGGCGGGGGCGGGCCGGTCGAACTGACGACCAGCTATCTTCCCCAGGAGGATCAGGCCCCCGTCCTGCCGGTGATCCTCAACTGGCAGACCGACAACGTCGTGGCCTATACGAGCATCACCGCGACCGGCGAGGCGGTGACCAACGTGGTCCGCGGATTCGCCGCCCCCGACCGGCCGCCGGTCGATCTCAACGGCGACGGCATCGGCGACGTCGTCTGGCAGAACGAGGCCGACGACCAGTTCGTGGCCTGGCTCTACGATGCCGCCGGCCAGGTGATCCCCGGTGCGGAACGCCTCCTGGGCGGGAGCGGAGGCTGGGAACTCGAGGTCGTGGGTGACTTCGACGGGGATCCGACGGCGGTCAGCGACCTGGTCTGGCGGCACCAGGCTTCGGGGGCGACCTACCTCTGGGTGATGAACGCCGACGGGACGTCGGCCGAGGAGCGGTGGCTGGGAGGCGATCTCGACTGGCGGGTGGAGGCCAGCGGCGACTACGACGGCGACGGCCGCACCGATCTGATCTGGCGGCAGGCGTCGACCGGGGCGTCCTACCTGAGCCTGATGGAAGGGGCCACCGCCCGAGAGACCCGCTGGATCGGCGGCGATCAGTCGTGGCGGCTCGTCCCCACGGCGGCCAACTACGACGCCAACGGCGACCTCCGCACCGACCTTATCTGGAACGACGATCGTGACGGGGCCAACGTGGTGCATCTGATGAACGGCTCGGCGAGGCTCGGCGAGTTTCCGCTCGCCACCCCCGGCGGGGCTTCGATCGCGGCAACGGGCGACTTCAACGCCGACGGCTTCGGTGACCTGATCTGGCACTGGACGCTGGAATCCGCGACGACGCCCGGCCGGACGGAGCAGTGGCTGATGGGGCCGGACGAGGCGACCGGCTCCTGGCGGCCCCTGAGCCGGCAGGATTTGTCGGCCGCCGCAGGGAGCGAGCCGGTTCAGACCGCCTCCTTCTGGAACACCCAGCTTGCCTGGGTCGACATCGGCACCGGCAGCACCGCCGCCTGGACGCTGGAGGGAAGCGAGGCCCCCGCCGACCAGCAGAGAAACCTCGGCGGCGACGCGGTCTGGCGGCTGCTGGGCCGCGGCTTACGGAATCGGGGCTAAGCCGCGTCAGCTGTGGGCCGGTGAATCGCTGGCAGCAGGACCTTTTCGCCGCTTTTCCGGAGTCCCCGCGTCGGCCCCTTGCCGCTATCATAGGAGCGTCAGGAGAGAGCCCCTCCGCGGGGCCGCCGAAGGCTGAACGCTCAGGCAAAAGGACTGACGACCTCGATTCTGTTGGAGAGCGGCTTGCGGCCGGTGAACCGGCCTCGGGCCCACCGAAGGGGCAACCCACGGGTACCGTGCCCGCGGCGAATCTCTCAGGTACCAGGACAACAGGGTTCCGGTTGACGGCCCAGGCCGTCGCCACCGAGCAAGGAGCCCTCCGATGTCCGATCTGGCACCCCCCGTCGCCGGCAACTCTTCCGCGTCCGCCCCCGCAAGTTCCGGGCCCAGCGGCCGAGGAGCCGGACTGCCGCCGAAGCCTGCCGGACCGCCTGCGTCGCCCGCCGCCGGTCTGGCCGAACCCGCCGACTTCGCGACGCGGCACATCGGCCTGACTGCCGCCGATGAGGCGGCGATGCTCGCGGCGGTCGGGGCGGGTTCGCTCGACTCGCTGATCGACGAGATCGTGCCCGAGGGGATCCGCCGCCGCGATGCGATGCAGCTGCCCGCGGCGGTCTCCGAGGCGGCCGCCCTGGCGGAACTGCGAACGATCGCCTCCCGCAATCAGGTCTGCAAGAGTTTCATCGGCCAGGGCTACCACGGCACGCGAACGCCGACGGTGATCCTCAGGAACGTCCTCGAGAACCCCGCCTGGTACACCGCCTACACGCCCTACCAGGCCGAGATCGCCCAGGGCCGGATGGAGGCGGTGCTCAACTTCCAGACGATGGTCTGCGATCTGACCGGGATGCCGATCGCGAACGCTTCGCTGCTGGACGAGGCGACCGCCGCCGCCGAGGCGATGACCGTCGCCCGCCGCGCGGCCAAGAGCTCGAGCGACCGGTTCCTCGTCGATCGCCGCTGTCACCCGCAGACGATCGAGGTGCTCGCCACCCGGGCGGAGCCCCTCGGCATCGAACTGGTGATCGGTGATGCCCGCGAACTCCTCGACCGCGGCGACTGCTTCGGCCTGCTCGTGCAATACCCGACGACCGATGGTGACCTGCCCGACTGGCGGAACCTCGCCGAGGCGGTGCACGCCAAGCAGGCACTGCTCTGTGTGGCGGCCGACCCGCTCGCGTTGACGCTGCTTGCGCCTCCCGGCGAGTGGGGAGCCGACATCGTCGTCGGCTCGACCCAGCGGTTCGGGATGCCGATGGGATGCGGCGGGCCCCACGCCGCGTTCTTCGCCTGCCGCGACGCCTTCAAGCGGTCGCTGCCCGGCCGGCTGGTCGGGGTGAGCGTCGACGACGCCGGCCGGCCCGCCTACCGGCTGGCCCTCCAGACCCGCGAGCAGCACATCCGTCGCGAGAAGGCGACGAGCAACATCTGCACCGCCCAGGTCCTGCCCGCGGTCGTCGCTTCGATGTATACGGTCTACCACGGCCCGGACGGCCTGCGGCGGATCGCCCGGCGGATCGCCGCCCTGACCGCCGTCCTGGCCAGGGGGCTCGGCGAGCTTGGCTTCCCGCTTGCCAACGCCCACGCCTTCGACACGCTGGCCGTCACGACTGCCGAGGCGACCGACGCAATCCTCGGGCGGGCCCGCTCGATGGGGATGAACCTCCGCCGGCTCGACGCGACGACGCTCGGCATCGCCCTGGATGAGACGACCGAACCGGCCGACGTCAGCCGGCTCTGGGAGGCCTTCGCCGCAGCCGGCCAGCCGGTGCCTGAGTTTGCCGCCTGCGAGAAGGCCGCCTCGCTGCTCGTCCCAGAAGCCCTCCGACGGGAGAGCCCGTTCCTCGAGCATCCCGTCTTCCACGCCCATCGCAGCGAGACGGCGATGCTCCGCTACCTGCGGGAGCTCGCCGATCGCGATCTCGCCCTCGATCGCACGATGATCCCGCTGGGCAGCTGCACGATGAAGCTCAACGCGACCAGCGAGATGATTCCGATCACCTGGCCGGAGTTCGCCGAGATTCATCCCTTCGCCCCGGCCGAGCAGCGGGAGGGCTACCAGGTCCTCGAGCGGCAGCTCGTCGCCTGGCTGGCCGAGGCGACCGGTTACACCGGCATCAGCCTCCAGCCCAACGCCGGCAGCCAGGGAGAATACGCCGGTCTGTTGGCGATCCGGGCCTGGCAGCGGTCCCGCGGCCAGGGCCATCGCGATCTCTGCCTGATCCCTGCCTCGGCCCACGGCACCAATCCCGCCAGCGCCCAGATGGCCGGGATGCAGGTGGTGGTCGTCGGCTGCGACGCCGAGGGCAACGTCGATCTGGCCGAGCTCGAGGCCAAGTGCCAGGAGCATGCCGAGCGGCTGGCCGCGGTGATGATTACCTACCCGAGCACCCACGGTGTCTTCGAGCGGGCGATCGAGCGGCTCTGCGAGATCGTCCATGCCCACGGCGGGCGGGTCTACATCGACGGGGCCAACATGAATGCCCTGATCGGGCTGTCGGCGGCCGGTCGCTTCGGCGGCGACGTCAGTCACCTCAATCTCCACAAGACCTTCTGCATCCCGCACGGCGGGGGCGGCCCCGGTGTCGGGCCGGTCTGCGTGGTCGAGGATCTCGTGCCCTTCCTGCCGGGCCACACGACCGGCGGCCTGCCCGAGCGGCCGGTCGGGGCTGTTTCGGCGGCACCGCTTGGTAATGCGGCTGTCCTGCCGATCTCCTGGATGTACTGCCGGATGATGGGGCCCGACGGCCTCCGGGAGGCGACCGCTGCCGCGATCCTGGCGGCCAACTACGTTAGCGTGCGGCTGCGGGACCACTACCCGACGCTCTACTGCGGCCCCGGCGGCCGGGTGGCCCACGAGTGCATCCTCGATCTGCGGCCGCTCAAGGAATCAGCCGGTATCACCGCCGAGGACGTCGCCAAGCGGCTGATCGACTACGGCTTCCACGCCCCGACGCTCTCCTTCCCGGTGGCAAACACGCTGATGGTCGAGCCAACCGAGAGCGAGAGCCTCGCCGAACTCGACCGGTTCATCGAGGCGATGATCGCGATCCGGGAGGAGATCCGCCGGGTCGAACGCGGCGAGTGGCCGCGGGACGACAACCCGCTGGTGCGGGCCCCGCACACGGCGGCAGCCGTGACGGCCGACGAGTGGCAGCGGGCCTACTCCCGCGAGGAGGCGGCCTTCCCGGTGGCGGACCTCAAGCGGCGGAAGTATTGGGTTCCGGTCGGCCGCGTCGACAACGTCCACGGCGACCGCAATCTCGTCTGCAGCTGCCCGCCGGTCTCGGCCTGGGCCGAGCCGGCCGCAGCGAACTGAGCGGCCCCTCGAGGCCGAAGTGAAAGCGGGAATGGGAAAGGGGACGGAGGGAGAAGGGGGACAGGCACCTCGCTTCGCTCGGAGCCAGTCACCGGAGAACCACCCCGTCCTGCATCGCGTATGCTCAACAGAGAACGTCTCGACCGCCCCGCGTACCGATGAGCCCCCCGATGCCCTCGATCCACCTCCAGACTCCCGTTCCTGGCCCGAAGAGCCGGGAACTCTTCGCCCGCCGGGCCGAGGCCGTCTCCAACGGCCCCTTCCACATCACCCCGGTCGTCGCCGCTGAGGCGAACGGCTCGGTGATCACCGACGTCGACGGCAACCGGCTGCTCGACTTCGCGGCCGGAATCGGCGTCGCCAATCTCGGCCATCGCGAGCCGGCGGTGATGGCGGCCGTCCGCGAGCAGATGGAGCGGTTTCTCCACACGAGCATCAATGTCGTCGCCTACGAGGGCTACGTCGCGGTGGCCGAGGGGCTCAACGCCCGGATGCCGGGGTCGGGCCCATCCAAGACCTACTTGGCCAACTCCGGTGCCGAGGCGGTTGAAAACGCCGTCAAGTTCGCCCGGGCCTACACCGGCCGGCAGGGGGTGATCGCCTTCACCCACGGCTACCACGGCCGGACCTACATGGCCCTCGCCCTGACCGCCAAGGCGCATCCTTATAAGAGCGGCTTCGCCCCCTTTCCGGCCGAGGTCTACCGGGCGCCGTTTCCCGACTTCTATCGCTGGCCGGGCGTCGGCGAACAGGCCGGCGAGTGCCCCGGCGACCGGTCCGAGGAGGCCGCCTGCGGGCTTGCTCGCTGCCTCTGCCGGGAGGCCTTCGAGGCCTTCCTCGAGGTGGTCCGGGTGCAGGTGGGCGAGAAGAACGTCGCCGCGGTGGTGATCGAACCGGTCACCGGCGAGGGGGGCTTCATCCCGGCCCCGCCCCCGTTCCTCGGGATGCTCCGCCGCTGGTGCGACGAGCATGGGGCGGTGCTGATCTTCGACGAGGTGCAGACCGGTTTCGGGCGGACGGGCACGCTCTTCGCCTGCGAGCAGACCGGCGTGACTCCCGACCTGCTGGCCCTGGCGAAGGGGCTCGGCAACGGCCTGCCGATCTCGGCGGTGACCGGCCGGGCCGAGATCCTCGACGCGGTCGGCACCGGCGGCGTGGGGGGCACCTACTGCGGCAATCCGCTGGCCTGCGCCGCGGCGGTTGCGGTGATGGAGCGATTCGATGATCCGGCCACGCTCGCCCACGCCCGCACCCTCGGCGAGGCGATCCGCGAACGGCTCGAGGCCTGGTATGCCCGCTTCCCGCGGATCGGCCAGGTCCGCGGGCTCGGCCCGATGCGGGCCCTGGAGTTGGTCGCCGACCGACGCACCAAGGAGCCCGACAAGCCCGCCGCCCAGGCGCTCCTGAAGTATTGCTACGAGCACGGCGTGGTCGTGCTCTCCTGCGGGACTTACGGCAATGCCGTCCGGTTCCTGCTCCCGCTGACGACCAGCCTCGAGCAGCTCCACGAGGGCCTCGACGTCGTCGAGGCCGGCCTCGAATCGCTCGGGTAAGAGGGCCGGGGGCGGCGTTGGACATGATGCCGCCGGCTGGCTGCGCAGCCGCGTTGACGTGTTGACGCGTTGACGTGTGGCTCGCCCCGCGATGCGGCTGGGGTGCGGGGTTGAATGGGGGGGTTCGCCACACGCGGCGGTCGGTGTCCGGCGTTGACGGGGGGCACGACGCTGTGCTCCGGTGGGCCGGGCCGGAAAGGGTACAGGCACCTCGCTGCGCTCGGAGCCAGTCCCCATAGAAGCCCCCCGGCGCGAGCCGGGGGGACTGCGGGTGGTCAACCTTCCCGCCGCCCATGCACATCGGTACCCGGTGCAAGAAACGCCCCGAACGCGTTGGATCGCCAGCGGGCTTTCGGGGCGTGTCGACCACCGCGACCCAACCCCCATCGGCCCCAAAACCCCTTTGGCTCATTGAATCGAAAATCGATTGATTGGATAAAAGCCCGACGCATCCGTCGGCAAACCCGTGGGTTGTTTGGTGGTGAACGCGGATTGGGCGTGTTGGCGGTGAACGGTTGTCGTGGCTTCCGGAGACCGGTCTCGCCCAACGGCCCGCCGTCCCACCGGCTCGCGCCGGTGGGCTTCTATTTGGCGACTGGCTCCGGGGGAATATGGGGACTGGCTCCGAGCGAAGCGAGGTGCCTGTCCCCATATTCGCTCACCGCCCCGCCTACCCGCGGCTGCGGCG
>CALGAS010000174.1 GCA_937959175.1 uncultured bacterium
TTTCCCCGAGCCCAGAAAGCTCGGCCAGCAGCTCAAGCTTGCCGACAAGCGGGGCATCCCCGCGGCCTTGGTGATCGGCAGCGATGAGTTCAGGGGCGGCACCGCCCAGTTCAAGGACATGGCCGCTCAGACGGCCGCGACGATCGACTGGCAGGGCGATATCGCCGTGCTGGTCGCGGCGGTGCGGGAGCGGCTGGCAGGAATCGCGGCCGGATGACCGGTCAGCCGGGGCTGCCGAAGCGTCGCTCCAGCCGGCCGAGCTCGGCCGCGACGCTGCGGGCATCGGCCGGGCGGTCCTCCTTGCGGTGGGCCATCAGTTGCATCACCAGATCGCAGACCTCCGGCGGGGTCGCCGGTGCCGCTTTCGGCAGCGGCAGTGGGCTGCCCCGGGCAATCGAGGCCAGCATCGCCACCATCGAGTTGCCGTCGAAGGGAAGCCGGCCGGCGAGCATTTCATAGAGCATCACACCAAGGCCGAAGAGGTCGCTCTTGGCATCAAGAGACTCCTCGCCGATCCGCTCCGGCGGCATGTAGGCGGGCGTGCCCACGACAGCCCCCTCGACGGTGAGCTTTGCGGTGTCGTCCTCGGCTGCCCGCGCCAGGCCGAAGTCGATGATCCGGACCCGACGGTCGACACCTTCCAGGAAAATGTTGTCGGGCTTGATGTCGCGATGGACGAGACCCCGGGCGTGGGCGGCCGCCAGCCCCTCGGCGATCTCCAGGCCAACCCGCAGGACCTCGGCAAGCGGTGGCGGGCCGCTGGCGGCAAGCCGGGCCGCGAGCGTCTCGCCGTCGAGCAGTTGCATGACGATGTAGGGGAGGCCGTCCTCCTCGCCGACCGCATGGATGGCGAGCACGTGCGGATGCTCCACGGCGGCTGCAGCTCGCCCCTCTCGCAGGAATCGCTGCCGCCCGCCGGGATCGCGAGCCCGACGCCGGTTCATCACCTTGATCGCCACCTGTCGGTCGAGTTGTTCATCGTGGGCCAGGTAGACCCGGCCCATGGCACCCGCTCCGATCAGCCCGAGAATGCGGTGGCCGCCGATCCGATCGGGCAGCGGGTCGTCGCTGGGGCCGGAGTTATCGGGCAGGAGCCCAGAATCGGAGAGCATCGCAGCGGCCGAGGCGGCGGTTCCCGGCGGCAAGACGACCGTCTCGCAGAGCGGCGAGTGGGAGGCCTGGGTCTCGTTGCCGGCCAGCCGGATCACAAAGGAGCAAAACGGGTCATTCCGCAGCATGCAACTCGGCTGCTCGATCTCAACGGTGTCGCCGTAGTGGCGGGCGAGCCCTCGGACGAGACCGATGGCCAGCGGGCAGAGCCGCCGGCGGGAGCTGTAGACGAGGTGGAGTTCCTGCGGGCCCACCCGCACCGCCTCGAGCACCGGCGGCTCGGCCCCGGGCTGGGTCGTCCGCACCATCGCGTGGATCAGTTCCTCGGTGTGCTCGACGAGGTCGAGCGTCCGCCAGGCCGGATCGACCAGGCTGCCGGCCACTTTGACGAGGTGGGGTGCCAGAAACTCTCCAAATCGGGTCGCGGTCGCAACCAGCGGTTCCCCGACCGTCTCGGCGATCGATTCGAGCAGGGCGACGGCTTCGGCGTCAGGGTAGACCCCGGAGGGCAGGTAGCGGCCTCTCACATCCTTCGCGACACCCGAAACCCCGGCGGCCGCCGAGACCGACGAACGGCCGGCCGAGAGCGAGTCGGCAAACTTCTGGATGTAGAAAAAAATCAGCCCGTGCACGGTATGTGTCATCCGGAGACGGACTGGACGCGGCCTTGCCCCGATACGAGCCTATCACTGCGGGCCGACCTGGCAAAGCAGGGGGTTGTCGGCCCTGCCCAGGGTCGCTGAATCATCGCCGCAGAGACGACGGCGGTAGATCGCCAGGCCATGTGCCGCGTGGTAGAGCCCGCCGCATTCGACATCGATGTCGGCCGTCCGCTCAAGCATGCTGACGAGCCGCTCGGCGGCCCGCGTCACCCAGGGTTGGCGGAGTTCATCGGGGCTGAGCACGAGCGCCAGGATCTCAAACGTGTGCCCCGTCGCCCCGAGCGTCGAGAAGACGTCGGGCGAGGCTCCGGGCCGTTCAA
>CALGAS010000175.1 GCA_937959175.1 uncultured bacterium
CCTGTTCATGGCGCGGCCGCGGCCGGCGACGTCTGCGGGCGGAGGATCGTGTCGGCCACGTCGTTGCCGATCCGAATCACCCACCAGTCGCCGATCATCTCCGGTGTGATCCCCCGGGCGGCGTCTTCGGCGGAAGTGTCATCCCCACTCTCGGCCGCAGGGGCAGCTGGGCGGAGGCGGGCGAAGGCCTCACGAGGCGCTTCCCAGAGGCCGAGCAGCCGCTCGGTGATCGAGGCCCGCGGCTCTCCTTTCACCCAGAGTTCGATCGGCGCCCGCAGGCTGGCGGCAGCCTCGGGCATCTCGCCGTCACCAAAGTCAACGTGCAGCGACCGCGCCTCGATCCATTTCGGTTTGTTGGAAAACTGCTGCCGCCGGCCGGGCACCCGTCGCGTCAACAGCGAGACCGTCTCCTTCCAGGGGAGGTTGGCGTTGAGATCGGCGACGAGCTTGTCGGTCCGCTCGCTGAAGGCGGCGAGCACGGCCTCCGTCATTTCGCGGCGGGCGATGGCGTCGGCCGCAGGCTGATGGCTGGCCGCTCGCCGGCTGGCGACCGACCGGACCAGCGGCCCGCAGAGCCCCGGCGGCCCACTGACTCCCGTCGTCCGGGATGCCATCGAGGCATCGATCGTTCGCTCGCCCTTCCGGAAGTCGAGGCCGTCGAAGCTGATTTCACGGCGGACATCAAACTGAAACTGGCCGGCATTGCTGACGCGAGCCGGGCCTTTTGTCGCCACGGTCCGGGTGTCGATGGTGCCCTGGAAGTGCAACTCGAGCACCGACTGCTGGCGATCGCCATGGGGCTTCATCACGGGGTGGCCGTTGGTGGTGGCAACACCGGTGACCCGCGCGCCAAACAGGCAGCGGCTGATCGGCGTCTGCTGATCGACGATCGCGGGCGTGTGCCGGCGAATGAACCCCTTTGAGACGCGGAGCACGAGCGTCCGATGCTCGAGCAGATTGTCAACCGTGCCGCCAGCCACATCGGCCACAACCGCGGAGACAAACGTCCCGCCGGCCGGACCGCCAGCGGGTGAGTCAGCCCGGGCCGTCACACCGAAAACCAATGAGATGGCGGCGGCCGCCGCCAGGATATGCCGTCGCTTCATCGAACTCGCTCCCATGCGTCCTCGTCGACCCTAGTTCGGCCGGCGGGGCTGGGCAAATCGGGGAAACTCCCGATCGGGACAGCGTTCACCGAAATCGTCATCGATCACCGCGGACTGAACAGGCTGGGCGTGCGAGGCATTTCCAATGCTGACGCGGAATTCGTCGACCGCCCACCCTTGCCGTACCCCGACTCGTAGCGGGGGCTTTTCGAGAACGAAGCTGCAGGACGGGCCCGCCGTCAGGCTCCTCACCATCCCAGACGAATCGCTTCACTGCGGAAGCCATCACGAGCAGGCTCCGTATGACCGCGTGTTCGAGCAGCCTCCTGGATCAATCGGCGGGGGGATCTCGGCTGTGCGTTTGCGTCGTGCTGCTGCTGGGACTCGGGATCGGAGGTTGTAGTCAGCCCCGGCCCCAGCCGCCAGCGGCTGCCACCGCGGCGGCCGAGGTGGTCGTCACGTCGCCACGGGTCGTGCGGCTGCCCGACTATCTGGAAGTCACCGGGCGGATCGACGCCGAGCGTGTGGTCGATATTCGCAGCCGCGTCACCGGCTATCTCACCAAGGTCGCCTTTGAAGATGGGCAGTTCGTCTCCAAGGGTGACCTCCTCTACCAGATCGATGACCGCCCCGCGCGGGCGAAGCTTGACGAGACTGCCGGGGTCATTGAACGCCTGCTGGGTGAACAGCGGTTTCTGAAGGTCCAGGTGGACCGCTTCGAAAAGCTGGTCGCCAAGGGGGCGGCAAGCCGGCAGGATTTCGACAGCTACCAGGCGAAACTCGAGGAGAATGCCGGCGGGCTGATCGCGGCGCGGGCGCAGCACGAGGCCGCCCGGCTCACGGTCGAGTTCTGCACGATCACCGCCCCGATCACCAGCCAGATCGGCCGCTCGCAGCTGCAGGTCGGGAATCTGATCAGCGAAAATGCGACCACCCTGGCCACGATCGTCTCGATCGACCCGATCTTCGTCTATTTCAATGTCGACGAACCCACGTTTCTGCGGGTGATGAACCAGGCCCGCCAATCCGGCCGTGGCCCGGGGGTGGGCCGCCAGGCAACGGCGGCGGATGTCGGATTGGTTGACGATGTCGACCGGAGTTATCCGTACCGCAGCGAGATCGACTTTCTCAACAATCAGGTCGACACCAAGACGGCGACGATCACGATGCGGGGTCGGCTCGACAATCCCTACTCGGCCGACCCCGCCGCCCCCCGCCCCCCGCTCTTCCGGCCCGGCATGTTTGCCCGCGTGCGACTGCCGCTGGGCGACTCGGTCGAGCGAACCTTCGTGCCTGAGGCGGCCGTCGGCAGCATCCAAGACCGCAAGATCGTCTGGATCGTCGGGAGCGATGACCTGGTCTCGGCCAGCGAGGTGACCCTCGGGCAGAAGCTGGGCAGCTGGATCGCCGTGGCGGCGCCCGATTCCTCCCGGCCCCTCTCCCCCGCCGACCGGATCGTGATTCGCGGCCTGCAGCGGTGCCGGGAAGGCAAGCCGGTCAGCCCGAGTCCTGCAGCGGATGACAGCCTCGATCTGGCCAGTCTCGTGGTCCCGGCAGCGGCGGCCCCCGCGCGGCCGGTGGCTCCGGCGGCCGAGGTGCCGGGCTCAGATCAATCGCCCTCTCAGCCGGAGCCCGCGGCCGGCCAGCCGGCAGCAGTGTTGCCCGAGCTCCCTCCTGCCGCCGAGTCGCTGCAGGCAACGGTGTCGGTATTCCCGGTAGTCGCGGGGTGTTTAGAATCGGATCCATGTCACAGTCAGAGGATTCGTGCAGCGGTCCCTTTCCTTCAGGCCCCGACGACGGGGAATGGCTCGAATGGTATGCCTTGTCGCCGCAGCAACGAATCGAGGAATCCGCCAAACTGTGGGCAACGTATCTCGCCCTAGGAGGCTCCCTTGACCCCGAGCCCGATCCTCAAAGTCCTTTCTTCTCTGCAGAAGAATGGCGTCAGATATCTGCTCATGGGGGGGCAGGCTTGCGTGGTGTACGGCGGAGCGGAGTTTAGCCGAGACACCGACATCGTCGTTGTCGCCGACCACGCCAACCTTCGCCGGCTGGAAGCTGCGGTTGCCGAGCTTCAGGCCGAAGTGATCGCGGTACCACTTTTTGAAGCCCGCCATCTCCAGGCCGGCCTTGCGGTCCACTTTCGCTGCCACGCTCCAGAGGCCGCTGGCATTCGTCTCGATGTGATGAGCACCCTTCGCGGACTGCCAGAGTTTGAGACCCTTTGGTCGCGAAGGACAACCATCGACGTGGCGGGGCAGCCGATCGAACTTTTGGCACTCCCCGACCTCGTGACTGCAAAAAAGACGCAGCGTGAAAAAGACTGGCCGATGATCACCAGGCTTCTCGAGGCCCATTGGATGCAGACCCCTCGGCCGGCATCTGATGCTGTGATCGCATTCTGGCTGAGCGAACTGCGGACCCCGAACCTGCTGATTCAGGCCGCCGCCGACTCCCGAGACATGGCGACCCACCTCAGCCGGCAGCGGCCGCTGCTCATCGCCGCCATCGCACGCGACGAGCCGGAAGTCCGCCGTAAACTTCGAGAGGAACAGGAAGCTGAGCAGGCGGCAGATCGGGCCTACTGGCAGCCGCTGAAGCAGCAACTCGAGGCCCTACGGCTCTCCCGTAGGAACGACTGACCGGCCCGTCCACCGGCAGGGGCGAGCTCATGCAAGTCCACCATCAAGAGGGACATCTTTCAGGGACCGAGAGCCGAGCTGCCCGTGAAATGAGCGTCGGGTACGCACTGGTGCGACGGGCCGTCGATCGCCTGCGTCACCGACGGCGTCTTCGTGCCGCCTGCAGAGCAAGCAGTCCCTTTCGCACCGCCGACGTTCATCCCAGCCCGGCCTTTTCCCCCAAGCGATCTGGCCGCGCTGGGGGTCTGGCTCATTTTCCGTCAGGAAATGTGCCTGACCCCTTCTGGGCGGCAAAATGTACAGGCACCGTTTGAGTAAACCGGCCATTCTGGAGAGTGCTTTTGACACCCGGGAGATGAGAGCACGTGACTCACGAGCCGATCATCAGCTCGGTCATCGCAGCAGACGTGCCATAGGCCAGGCTATCGTTCCTGCCTCACCGCTCCAGTCCCTACGCAAACGTGATCTGGCGGTCGACTTCGATCTGGCATCCATCAGCGAGCGTCAGGGAAAAGTTTTTTGCCAAGGCGATATCACCTGAGTGATCGAGGAAGCTGCCTTGATCGCCGAGTTCCAGCCACTCGATCGTCTTCTTCACTGGATCGACCAGCAGGTAGTGGCCGACACCGGCACGTTCATAAAGGATTCGCTTCGCGGTGCGGTCCTTTTCGGCAGTCGCGTCGCTGAGAATCTCGATCGCCAGCGCCGGTGGCCGCTCGAGGTGTCGGCCCGGTTGGCCACCGCAGACCACCATGACATCAGGCCGTACCACGGTGTCGTCGCTGACGATCCAATCGAGTCCGGCGTATGTGGCACACGAGCAGCCCTGCGCCTGCAGACACGACTCAATTTGAAACACGAGTTTGGCCGCCGCCCGCTCGTGTGGCCCAAGTGGTGAAGGACTCATGGCCACGGCGGTACCGTTCCAAAGCTCCCAGTCGCCCTCCCACTGGAGGTAGTCGGCGACCGAATAATGCGGCTCGTATCGCGGTACAGTGGCCATCGCGGGAGTGTACAAAGAGGCAGTTTTGGAAGCAAGTAGGAGAACGCTCTGTGATGAGTGGCCGTTGCTTGATCGATGCCGCGGCCCGTGTTCGCCGTCCCGCCGCGAGGCAGGAACGTGCCGTCTCCCAAAAATCGTCTTTTCGGCTATCCTTCAGCACCTCGTGATCGCGCCGATACCGATGGCCTATTCTTCGTCTGTTTCCCGGATCATACCTGTTCTCCGGAGAGGATTGCTGTGCCGAGTAGCTGTGATCTGGAAGATCCCCCGTCCGTCGCAAGGAGCGGCAACGCTGCAGCCGTCAGCCCGCCCGCGAAGAACCGGTATCCGACGAAGGCGGAAGTGCTTGCTGTCATTCCAGAGGAGTGTTTCCACCGCAGCGTGATCCGGTCGTCGCTCTCTTTGCTCATCTCCCTGGCCATGACGCTGGGCAGCGGAGCCCTCGCGTACGCCTTCATTCCGCTGACGTGGGCCTGGCTGCCAGCGTGGATCGCCTATGCCGTCGTGGCGGGCACGGCCGCCACGGGCTGCTGGGTCGTCGCGCATGAGTGCGGCCATCGGGCGTTTGCCAAGCAGAACTGGCTGCAGGACGCGATCGGCTACTGCCTGCACAGCAGCCTGCTGGTCCCCTATTTCTCCTGGCAGCGGAGCCATGCGGTGCATCATGCCCGCACCAATCACCTCGACCTCGGCGAAACCCACGTGCCGGCACGTGACACGACCCCCGGCGGCAAAGCCTGGCAGTGGTGGCAGGACACGATCGGTGACGAGGCGTTCGCCATGGTCCTGATCACCATCCACTTTCTGATCGGATGGCCCCTCTACCTGTTGACTGGTGCCACCGGCGGGCCGTCTCGCGGCACCACCAACCACTTCTGGCCGGCCTGGCCATTCTCCGCCGCTCTCTTTCCCGGCGGCTGGACCCGCAAGGTCTGGCTGTCAGACATCGGCGTCCTCGTCGCGGTCGCATTGCTCGGCTGGTGGGCCTATGCCGCGGGGGTTGCCCCGGTGCTCGCCCTCTACGTCGGCCCCTATCTGGTGGTGAACTTCTGGCTGGTCCTGTACACGTGGCTCCAGCACACCGACGTCGACATTCCGCACTTCGACGACGAGGAGTGGACCTGGGTCAAGGGAGCCTTCATGACGGTTGACCGTCCCTACGGGGCGATTCTCAACTTCGTGCATCACCACATCGGCAGCACGCACGTCGCCCATCACATGGACGCCCGGATCCCGCACTACCACGCCGTCAAGGCGACGCAGGCCCTGCGGGAAAGCTTCCCGGAGCTCTATCGGTTCGACCCGACCCCGATCCCGCAGGCGCTCTGGCGAGTGGCGACGCGGTGCCACGTCGTGTCCAAGGGGGACGAAGGCTGGACGTTCGCCGGGCGGCGTCACTGAGTCTGCCGGGCGAACCGCATCACGATGCTGTAGAAGACCGGCGTGAAGAAGATTCCGAACACGGTCACGCCCAGCATCCCGGAGAAGACGGCCGTCCCCAGAGCCCGCCGCATCTCGGCTCCCGCCCCGCTGCCGAGCACGAGCGGGATCACGCCGAGGATGAAGGCCAGCGAGGTCATCAGGATCGGCCGCAGCCGCTGGACCGCCGCCTCCAGCACCGCCTCGGCCGCCGTCGCCCCCGCCTGCTGCCGCTGCCGGGCGAACTCGACGATCAGAATCGCGTTCTTGGCCGCCAGGCCGACCAACACGACCAGCCCGATCTGGGTGAAGATGTTGTTGTCGAGGCCGGCCAGCCAGACCCCGGCGATCGCCGCCAGGAGGCACATCGGCACGATCAGGATCACCGCCAGCGGCAGGGCCCAGCTCTCATACTGGGCCGCCAAGACCAGAAACACGAAGACCGTCCCCAACACGAACACGTACACCGCCGTATCGCCCGCCAGGATCTGCTGGAGCGAAAGGTCGGTCCAGGCGATGCCCATCCCCGGCGGGATCACGCCCCGGCCGGCCGGCGGCTGGGCCGCCAGCGAGTCGAGGATCGCGATCGCATCGCCGGAACTGGTGCCCGGGAGGGTCGCCCCGGAGAGCTCGGCCGAGGGATAGAGGTTGTAGTGGTTGACGATCGCCGGGCCGCTCGACTCGCGGACCGAGACGAGCGTCGCCAGCGGCACCATCTCGCCGGCGGTGTTGGGCACCTTGAGCCGGCCGACGTCTTCCGGCCGCATCCGAAACGGGGCATCGGCCTGGACCGTCACCTGCCAGTTGCGGCCGAACGCGGTGAAGTCATTCGCGTAGCCGCTGCCCAGATAGAACTGGAGGGCCTCGTTGACCGCGGTGATCGGCACCCCCTGGGCCCGGGCCTTGGCCCGGTCGACCTCGACGAAGACCTGCGGCGCGTTGGCCCGGAAGGTGGTCGTGATCCCGGCCAGCCCCGGCTGGGCGGCCGCCGCCTCGGCGAGCGATTCGAGCGATTCCTGGAGGGCCGCCGGCCCCGCCGCGGTCCGGTCCTGGAGCTGTAGCTTGAAGCCGCCGGTATTACCCATGCCCTCGACCGGCGGGGCTGGAAAGACCGAAACCACCGCCTCGGGAATGTCGGCAAAGGCCCGCCGCAGCCGCCGGGCGATCGCCCCGGCCGACTGCTGCGGATCGACGGCCCGGGCCGCAAAGGGCTCGAGCAGCACGAACATCCCGCCGGCGTTGGGGAGGTTGGTGCTGGTGATCAGCGAATAGCCGGCCACCGAGATCGTGTGGGCGACGCCGGGCGTTGCCAGCACCTCCCGCTCGAGCCGCGCGACCACCGGCTCGGTCCGCTGCAGGCTGGCTCCGTCGGGCAGCTGGCAGTTGACGACGAGGTAGCCCTTGTCCTGCTCCGGGATGAACCCGAGCGGCACGCTCGTGAAGCCGACGTAGGTCAGGGCCATCAGCCCCAAGTAGCCCGCCACAACCACGATCGCCGTCCGCAGCAAGAGGCCGACGGCCGCCCCGTAGACGCTCGTCGCGGCGGCGAACAAGCGATTGAAGAGCCGGAAGAAGCCGGCCAGCGGCCCGCTGCCCCGGCCGCCGGGCTCGGCCGCCTCCGCATGGCCCCGGAAGAGCACGACGCAGAGGGCCGGGGCCAGCGAGAGTGAGACGACAGTCGAGATCGCGGTGCTCGCCGCGATCGTCAGGGCGAACTGCCGGTAGAACTGCCCGCTGATCCCGGCGATAAAGGCGGTCGGCACGAAGACCGCCGCCAGCACGAGCGTCGTGGCGATGATCGGCCCGGTCACCTCCCGCATCGCCTTCTTCGTCGCCTCCCGGGCGGAGAGCCCCTCCCGGATCCACCGCTCGACGTTCTCGACCACGACGATCGCGTCATCGACCACGATCCCGATCGCCAGCACCAGCCCAAACAGCGAGAGGTTGTTGAACGAGAAGCCCAGCAGCCGCATTACGGCGAAGGTGCCGACCAGCGAGACCGGCACCGCCACCATCGGCACGAGCGTCGCCCGCCACTGCTGGAGGAAGACGAGCACCACGACGAAGACGAGCACCGTCGCCTCGAAGAGCGTCTTGATGACCTCCCGGATCGACTCGTCGACGAAGACGGTCGTGTCGTAATGGATGCGATACTCGAGCCCCGCCGGAAACCGCTCGGCCAGCCGGTCCATCTCCTCCCGAACCCGCCGGGCGGTGGCCAGGGCGTTGGAGCCGGGCAGCTGGAAGACGGCGATCGTGACGCTCTCAGCACCGTCGAGCCGGCTGGTCATATCGGCGTTCTTGGCCCCCAGTTCGACCCGGGCCACATCGGCCAGCCGCACGATCCGGCCGGCCCGCCCTCCGGTCTCCCCGGCCCGCTGGCCCGGCTCCGACTTGACGATCACCTCCCCGAAGGCCGCCGCATCGGGCAGCCGGCCGAGCGTGGTCACCGGCACCTGAAAGTCGATCTGGCCGGCGGAGGGCTCCTGGCCGAGCTGCCCCGAGGCGACCTGCACGTTCTGCTCGCGGAGGGCTCTGACGACATCCGCCGCCGCCAGGCCGCGGGCGGCCAGGGCGTCGGGATCGAGCCAGACCCGCATCGCGTAGTCGCGGGCGCCCAGGAAGGCGACGTCCCCGACGCCATCGATCCGCGCCAGGGCGTCCTTCACCTGGATCAGGGCGTAGTTGCTCAGGTAGAGCAGATCAAAGCGGCCGTCGGGCGAGATCAGATTGACGCACAGGAGGATGCTCGGCGACTTCTTCTTCGTCGTCACCCCCTGCCGCTTGACGTCGTCGGGCAGTTTGGCGAGGGCCACTGCGACGCGATTCTGGGTGAGCACCTGGGCCTGGTCGATGTCGGTGCCGAGGTTGAAGGTGACGTCGATGACCGATTGGCCGTCAGTGGTGCTCTTGGAGGCCATGAACAGCATGTCTTCGACGCCGTTGACCTCCTGCTCGATCGGCGTGGTGACGGTATCGGCCACCACCTGGGCTCCCGCCCCGGGGTAGACCGTCTGAATCGAGACGGTCGGGGGCACGATTTCGGGATACTGGGCCACGGGCATCCCGATCAGCGCCACGCCGCCAACGATCAGGATCACGATCGAGACGACCGTGGCGAAGACGGGGCGGTCGATGAAGAACTGGCTCATCAGGATGTTCCGCTCGCCGGGCTGGAGGAGCCGGGGTTGCCCGTGCCGTGTCGCCCGGACGTTCGCTGCGGGCATCCTGCCCTCCGCTCACTCCGTGCTTGCTCCCTCCCGCCGTCCGTGGCGCCGCTCGCCAGCAAGGCCGGCTCCACGGCACGGGCAACCCCTTCTGACCGCAGAAACGCCGAACCAAGAAGAAAAGCTGCCATCGTCGTCGCGCCGCTGCCGTGTCGCCCTACTCGAGCGAGCCGGCCGGATCGCGGCCCTCCTCCACCGGCCGCACGAGCCCTCCCTCGCGGGCCTTCTGCAGCCCCTCGACGACGATCCGCTCGTCGCCGTCGAGGCCCCTGTCGATCACCCGCAGATCGCCGTCGAGGATGCCCGGCTCGACGGTGCGGTGTTCGACGCGGTCATCG
>CALGAS010000176.1 GCA_937959175.1 uncultured bacterium
TCCGCCCGCAGCCCCGCCAGTTTGGGATTGTCGGCAATCGTGCCCGGGAGGATCGGCAGCGACCGCTCCTTGGCGAAGATCTTCCCGAAGATCACCCGCAGGCCGATCTCCATCCGGCCGGTGTGGCCGGGGCCGCCGATCTGCACCGGGCCCTCCCGCTCGAGAAAGACCTGAGGCCCGACGGCCACTGGCTTGTAGGCGACCTGGGCGACGAGGTCGTACCAGTTGCGGCGGCCGCTCTCGATCGCGTCGAGGGCCACGCGGACATGCACCAGCCCGTCGCGACATTCGACGCGCAAGGCTTCGTCGTCGTCGAAGGTGACGGCCACCCCGTCGGGCAGGTCCTCCGGCACCTTCGGCTCGATCCCGAGTTTCTCGCAGACCACGCGGGCGAGTTCTGGAAGCTCGAGCCGCCGGCCCGCCAACTGGAACCGATTGAGCGAGTTGTTGGCCACGGTCTCATGCAGCTGCATGCTCAAGAGCGAGTTGCCCGGGGCCCGGGGCCGGGGCGTGTGGGCGGCGAGCTGCGTGCCGGCTGCCAGCCGTAGCCGCAGGCTTGCCACGTCTTCGGAGGTCTCGAGCGCGACCGGCGTCGGCTCGAGACCAAGATTCACCAGCGGCTCCCAGACCCGCTCCCGAATACGCTCCGCCATCTCCTCGAGTTTGGGGCCTGCCTGTTCGTCGACCTCCCGGCAGGCCATGCCGACGGTCTTGCTGCTCGCCTCGCGGCTGGCCTCGACCCGGGAGTCATCATGCTGGTTGCGGGCAATCGTGCGGACGAGCGATCCCATGATCGGCACCGCGTCAAAGCTTGTCTCGACGCTGGCCAGCCGGGCCCGCGTCGAGGCGTTGCCCCGCGACCTACCCACGGCCAGCCCCTCCGGCGTGACGTGCACCGGCTTGACGACGATGAAGTTGCCCTGGCTGGCCGAGTGGATCGTGACCGGCCCCGACTCGGTGATCGTCCGGGTGGCTACCTGGCCGTTGATGACCAGTTCCATCCGGATCTCACTGGCATTTGGTACGAACCGGATGCCGGTCAACTGCTCGACCGTGCGGCGGCCACGCACGGGCCGGCCGAGGATGAAGTCCTGGAAGCCGCCGCTGGAGACCGTCGCCTCCGGCAGGAGCTGCTCGACGAGTTCCCGGTGGACGGCGATCCGGACATTGGGAGCGAGGTAATGATCGGAGACGGCCCGCCTCAGGTCGGCCGCCCGGGGTGATGAGGATTCAGCGATTCCAGCCAAGGCCGCCTTCACCGCCGACGCGTCGTCGGCGGCACCGGATGTCTCGTATCGCTCGATGAAGCAGAGCAGCCGGGTGACTTCATCGGCGACCGGCCGGGCACCGAGCAGCAGCCCCACGTCATTGGGCCGGGCAGCCGGCTCGTCCACGGCAACCCCGCACCAGTCGCAAGCCGCCCGCCAGACCGCCACCCGCCGAGCCACCGCCAGCGCCGCCCGGCGAGTCTCGCTCGCCAACTGCGGCGGCAGCCCTGCCTCTGCGGTCACCATGCCGGTGGCGACCTGCTCGCCCATCGAGACCAGCAGGCCGGCTGATCGCGGATCGTCTGGACCATCCGTGTCGAGAGTGCTGATCACCGCCGCGAGCGTTCGATCAGCCCACGAAGCCACGCGGCCGGCCTCCCCCGGCCCCGCCATGGCAGCCAGGTCTTCCAGTTCGTCGAGCAGCCGATCGGGTGTCGGCCAACCGTCAGACACCGCCGCCTCGGATACTTGCTCCTCACCGACAGCCGGCGTCAGGGCCCTGGCGATTCGCCCCTCGCCCCGCAGGCGGCCGCGGATGCGGCCCGCGAGCGTGGATGCCGGGGTCGGCCGTGCCGATTCCCCCGCCGCCGTTGTCCGAAGATCCGCCCGCCGCTCGGCGAGACGACCCAAGAGCCGGGACGATGAACGGATCTCGCCGGCGGGCTGCTCGGAGGGCACGTCCACCCAGTTGACGCTGTCGGGGTCGTTGAAGGCGGGCCCGGGGAGCGGTGCCGCGAGCGGCGCGTCCTGGCCTCGAGCTGGCACGGCCTGGGCAGCCACCACCGCGATGCCGACCAGCAATGCCACCGCGGCCAACACCCGCTCCCGCCGCCCGGCGTTTCGGCGTCTTCTCCGCATCGGTCCCATCCGCCTGCCCGACTGGCCGTGGAACAGCCCTCCCTGGCATGTTCCACCAGGCAGCCGACGCCGTGAGCCGCATCACACGTCACGGCGGCAGCCGCTCCCCGCCGAAATCAATCGACCGCCGTGACCCGAAGAATCGATTTCTCCGGAATCAGCCCGCAGGGTTTTCCAGCGGCCGGACGGGATGCGGATCGGCCGGCAACTCAGGAAAGATAGGCGAGCCGCGGTGCCTCGAGCACGGCCGTCCAGGCGTCGATCAGGGTCGGGAGGTGGGCGTTGCGATCAATGGCAACCACCGCCTCGAGGGTCTGTTCGATCGCGGTGGCCGCCGTCTCCGCATCGCCGGACCAGCTGGCCACGGCAGCGGCCAGGATGGCGTCGTCGGGCGCTTCCCCCGTGGCAGCCTGGCGGACCGCGGCCCGATAGAAGTCGAGGGCGGATTCGAGGATCGCCGCCAGCCGAGCCCGCCTCGGCGGGGCATCCTTGCCGGCGGCATCGACGAGGGCCGTGACCTCACGGGCCAACTCCACGCCCCGCAATGGGTGGCCGGAGAGCAGTTCCAGCAGCCGGCCGCGAAAGGCCCCCAGTTCAGGATCGAGCAGGAGCAGAGCCCGATCGAGGCTGCCGCCGGAGGCGGCAGCGGCCGCGGCGATGGCGGCCTCGTCGATCTCCTCGCCCCGTTTCCTGAGCACCTCGCCGACCAGCCGCTGCACCGCGTCGACGGCGAGCGGCCGAAACCGAACCACCTGGCAGCGTGACCGGATCGTCGGCAGTTGCCGCTCGAGCCCGGTGCCCACCAGGATGATCACCGCGCCGGGCGGTGGCTCCTCGAGCGTCTTGAGCAGGCAGTTGGCCGCCTCGTCCGCCAGGTGATCGGCGTCGAGCACGATCGCCACCTTGCGGCTGCCGGCGACCGGCTTGAGCAGCAGCCGCCAGCAGAGCCCCTCCCGCATCCGGTGGGCCGCGTCGCCGATGAACGCTTCCAGCGGGATCGTCGACTTCTCGGGCGGCCGGGCGACGACGTCGATGTCAGGGTGGCTGCCGGCCGCCGCCTGGCGGCAGGAGGCACACTGCCCGCAAGCCTCGAGACCGGGCCGCGGCTCGAGGCAGACCAGGGCCCGGGCCAGGGCCAGCGCGAAGGCCCCCTTGCCGACCCCGGGCGGACCGATGAACAGATACGAGCCGGCGATCCGGCCGCGGGCCTCCGTCCCGGTGAAGGCCTTCGCGACCGCGTCATGCCCCTCGATGCCTTGCCATACCATCCACGCATTCTCCCGCATCAGGCCAGTTCGGGAAACCGCTCGGCAAGCGTGCGGCGAATCGCCGCGGCGACCTCCGCCGGCGACCCCGTCGCATCGACGATGTGGATCGTGTCGGGGGCAGCCGCCGCCTCGCGGCGATAACCCTCGCGGAGCCGCTGGCGGTAGCCGTCGCCGCGGTTTTCGAGCTTGTCGAGCGGCCGGTCGAGCCGGCTGGCCACCGTGGCGAGATCGACGTCGAGGACGATGGCCAGATCGGGCAGCCGGCCGCCGGTGGCCACCTGCCCGACCGAGCGGATCGCCTCGGGATCAAGCCCACCGGCGTGCCCCTGGTAGACGACGTTGGAGAGCAGGTAGCGGTCGGAGACGACCCACTCGCCGCGAGCGAGCGCCGGCTCGATCACCTCGGCGACCAGTTGGGCCCGGGCAGCCATGTAGAGGAGCATCTCGGCGGTCGGCGAAAGCTGGAGATCGTGGCGGTCGAGGAGGATCGCCCTGATCGCGTCACCGGCTGGTGTGGCACCGGGATCGCGGCAGGTCGTGACGTGGCAGCCGCGGCCCTCGAGCCAGTCAACGAGCGAGGCAACCTGCGACGACTTGCCCGCCCCGTCCATGCCCTCGAGCACGATGAACTTCGGACTCGTCATGCCCGGCGACCTGTCCACCCGATGCGATGCGTCGTAGCCATGGCTTCAGAGCATATGCGATCTGCAGTTCACCGCCCGAGGAGCTTCTGGATCCCGAGTGGATCGGCCAGATCGAGCGGGGCGATCCGTCGGCAGACGTCGGCGGCCATCTTCCGGCGGTTGGTTTCGAGCAGGCAGTGCACGAGTCCTTTGGCTGCTTCATAAAACGGCTGGTTGCCCAGCAAGGCGTAGGGCAGCGGCCGTGGGCCGCCGGCCGCCTCGATCGCCCGCAGGCAGAGTTCGTAGGCGCGGCCAAAGTGGCCGCGGGCGAGTTTCGGATCGCCCTCTTCAAGCGCGATGAGGCCGAGGTGGACATGGGCCTCGAGAAAGTCGGGGCACTCTGAGAGGAGCCAGACGAGCTCGTCGCGGGCGATCTCGGTCTCGGCCGCCTCGATCATCGCCTCGACCTCCGCGATGTCGTCGCGACGGTTGCGGGCACAGCGAGGCTGCACGATCTCCCAGGCAGCCCCGTCGAAGGCCTCGCGGCGGGCCAGCGTGATGCGGTCGGCCGAGGGCCGCTTGCCGCGGCGGCGGCGGGAGTTGTCGGCGGTCATGCAGGGCTGCGGAAGGGGTATGGTGCGACGAGATTACACTGCCGGCGGTGTCGATCGAAGTCGGCACGACTGGGCAGGCTGCAAGCCTGCCCCCACATGTGCAGGAGACGGCGCTGATGGCGAAGCTTGGGCCCGGCCGCGTGACGAAACGTGGGCCCAGGTTTGCAACCCGGGCAAAGCCGGCCGCTGCCCACAGAAGCGCGGCGGTAGCGCCCAGTAACGCGGCTCGGCCCCTCCTGGCCTGGTACCGGAGGTACCGCCGCGACCTCCCCTGGCGGGAGAGCGGCGACCCCTACCGCGTCTGGGTCAGCGAGATCATGCTCCAGCAGACGCAGGTGGAGCGGGTGCGGGAATACTTCACGCGATTCATGGAGCGGTTTCCCGACGTGGCGGCCCTGGCGGCCGCTCCGGAGCGGGATGTGCTGAAGGCCTGGGAAGGTCTCGGCTACTACCGGCGGGCCCGGCAGCTGCACGCGGCTGCCAAGGCGGTGGTCGCCGAGTGGGGAGGGGCGTTTCCAAGGACAGCCGCCGAGCTTCGCACGCTGCCGGGAATCGGCCGCTACACCGCCGGGGCGATCGCCTCGATCGCCTTTGGCCAGCCTGAGCCGATCCTCGAGGCCAATAGCCGGCGGGTCTTCGCCCGGCTCGTCGGCCATGCCGAGCCGGTGGGGGGTGCGGGCGACGAGCCGCTTTGGGAGGTCGCCGCCGAGTTTGTGCCCCGGCGAAACGCCGGCCTCTTTAATCAGGCCGTGATGGATCTCGGCGCGATGGTCTGCACGGTCACCCAGCCGCGGTGCGAGAACTGCCCGCTGGCTGGGGCGTGTGTTGCCCGGGCGACCGGCCGGGTCGAGGAGATTCCGGTGCTGCCGCGACAGCGGGCGGTGCGGCAGATTCGGGAGACCGCGCTCGTGCTGGAACGGGGCAGCCGGGTCGTCGTCGAGCGGCGGCAGGCGGGCGAGTGGTGGGAGGGCCTCTGGGATTTCCCGCGGGCGGTGAAGGGGGAGGCTCGAGCCCGCGGAGACCGGCTCCTCGGCACGGTCGTCTACTCGGTGACCCACCACCGGATCACCTGCCGGGTCGTCGCCCGAACGCTCGGCGAAACTGGATCTGCCGGGCCCCGTCGCCGCCTCGTCACGACCGCGGCCCTCGCCCGGCTGGCGATGACCGCCCCCGGCCGCCGGATCGCAGACCTGCTGGCTCGGGGTTGAGCGGACTGCCGGCGGAATCCCGGCCACCGGATGTCCTGCCGGCACACCGCTCCGGCCCCGGGATTTGCTCCGCAACCCACCCGGTGGGAACCTTTCTCCGGATCGGCGCATCTCACGAACTATTCATCGCATCCTGCGACCCCATCTTGGAGCTTCTCCCATGCCCGCCATCGCCCGCCCGCTCGTCCTGCTGGCCCTGCTGCTTCCGCCGGGTGTCCTGCCGGCCGCCGAGCCAGCCGCCGCCGACCTGCCCTTGGAGAAGGTCGTCCTCTTCACGTCGGGCGTGGGCTACTTCCAGCATGGCGGCACGGTCACTGGCGACGCGGCGGTCACGATGAGCTTCCGGGCCGAGAACATCAACGACCTGCTCAAGAGCATGGTGGTCGAGGACCTCGGCGGAGGCACGGTGCCGGCAGTCAGCTACGCCTCGCGGGATCCGATCACCAAGACGCTTGGCACCTTCGCCATCGACCTCACCGACAACCCGTCGATCGGGCAGATTCTCGGCCGGCTGCGGGGCGAACAGATCGAGGTCGAGGCGGCCACCCCCGCCGACGGGACGATCGTCGGCGTCGAGACCCGGAAGGTGCCGGCCGGCGACGACCAGACCGTCGAGAAGGACTTCATCACGATCCTTACCGCCGACGGCCTGCGGACGCTTGCCCTCGACACGATCACGCGGATCCGGCTCGTCGATGGGCAGCTGCAGGAGGAACTCGAGCAGGCCCTGGCGGTGCTCGCACTCGGCCACGACAGCGAGAAGAAGTCGGTCTCGGTCGCCTTTGCCGGCGACGGTGAACGGCCCGTCCGGATCGGCTACGTCCAGGAATCACCGGTCTGGAAGACGAGCTACCGGCTGGTGCTCGATGACAAGAAAGCCGCCGACAAGGCTGCCGAGAAGGCGATTCTCCAGGGCTGGGCGATCGTCGAAAACACGACCGACCGAGACTGGAAGGATGTCCGAATGGCGCTGGTCAGCGGCCGGCCGATTTCATTCGTGATGGATCTCTACCGGCCGCTCTACGTGCCCCGGCCGGTGGTCGAGCCGGAGTTGTTCGCGTCGCTGGCGCCGCAGGTCTACGGGCAGGACCTGGCCGCCGCCAAGCGGGAGCTTGCAGCGGCCGCTAACGAGTTGCGCGACGGCCGGCAGCTCGCCCAGGGCGAGATGCGGCGGAAGAGCGGGCTTGCCGCCCCTGCCCCCCGCCGGCCAATGGAGGCCGCCCTGATGGACGAGGCGATAGTCGACTTCGATCGCGACGGCGTGGCCGCCATCCGCAGCGTGGCGGCCGGCGAGGCCCTCGGCGAGTTGTTTCGGTATGAGATTGCCACGCCGGTCTCGATCGCCCGGCAACGTTCGGCGATGCTGCCGATCGTGACCGAGACGGTGGAGGCCGAGCAGGTCTCGGTCTACGACGATCGGGTGTTGGGCAAGCATCCGCTGGCAGGCGTGCGGCTGACGAACTCGACCGGGCTCGATCTGATGCAGGGGCCGGTCACGATCTTCGCCGCCGGTGCCTACGCCGGCGATGCCCGGATCGAGGACCTTCCGGCCGGCTCGAGCCGGCTGCTGACCTACGCGGTCGACCTCGATGTCGAGGTGGCTCCGCGGGTCGAGGCGAAGCCGGAGGAGCTGGTGAGCGTGAAGATCGCCAGGGGCACGCTGACCGCATCCCGCCGGCTGGCCCGCCGCAAGGTCTTCGAGATCAAAAACTCCGGCAAGGAGCCGGTCAGGCTGCTCGTCGAGCATCCGCTCGAGCCAGGCTGGAAACTCGTCGAGCCCGAAACGCCCGCCGAAAAGACCCGCGACCGTTACCGGTTTGCCGTCACGGCCGAACCGGGTACGCCGGCGACACTCGTCGTGGCCGAGGAGCGGCTGGTCTCGCAGCGAGTCGCGATCACCAACCTCGACGACCGAGCGATTCTCGTGTACGGCTCGGCCGGGACCACGAGCCCGGCGGTCAAGCAGGCCCTCAAGGACGTGCTCGAAAGGAAGCAGAGAATCGGCGAGCTGGCCAGGGACCGGAGCCGCCGCGAGCAGGAGATCAAAGCGGTTTCGCAGGAACAGGACCGGATCAGGCAGAACATGGCCCAGCTCGACCGGGCCAGTGATCTCTACACCCGTTACGTGCAGAAGTTCGCCGCGCAGGAGGATCGGGTCGAGACGCTCCGCGGCGAGATCGCGGAACTGCAGGACAATGAACAGCGGGCCCGCCGCGACCTCGACGAGATGCTTGGAACACTGGAACTCGAATGATCAAAAAGGGGACATCCCCCGTTTCTGCCAGCACCATACAGCGTCGGTTCCGACAAGTGCCCGGATCACGAAACGGGGGATGTCCCCTTTTTTCCTTCCACAGGAGTCTTGCCAATGCCCGCCACGCTTTCCCGAATGGCCGCCTTGCTGTTGGCCGTTGCCCCGGTCTTCTTCCCCGCGCATGCTCCCGCCGCCGACGCTGCTGCCGGCACGGCCAAACTCGCCTGGGAGCTTGTGCGGGCGTCGGGCGATGGCAATGCGATCCTCTCGCCGGCCAGCGTCTGGGAGGCCCTGGCGATGACGCACGCCGGGGCCCGCGGTGAGACAGCCGCGGAGATCGCCGCCGTTTTAGGGATGCCCGATGACCCGGTTCAGATCGCTGCTGCCGTCGGATCGCTCCGCGAAACGCTCGTGGAGGCGAAAGGGGAGAAGATCAAGCTCGACATCGCCAACCGGATCTGGGTCGATCAGGGCAAGCGGCTCGAGGTGACGTTTACCGATCTGCTCGAAGTGAACTACGGGGCGGCCGCGGGGCTGGTCGACTTCGCCGACAAGCCCGAGGACGCCCGGGCTGAGATCAACGCCTGGGTTGGTGAGCAGACGGCCGAGAAGATCCCCGAACTTCTGAAATCGGGATCGATCACCCCGCTGACGCGGCTGGTGCTCACCAACGCGATCTACATGAAGGCTCCCTGGGCCAAGCCCTTCAAGAAGTCGGCGACGCGGCCGGAGGCCTTTCAACTCGGCGGTGGCAACTCGGCTGACGTGCCCTTCATGCACGCCACAGGCAAGATGACCGCGGGCACCGTGGGCGAGGGGGATGCGGCGGCCACGGTCTGCGAGATTCCCTACGACGGGCAGCGACTGGCGATGGTGCTCGTTGTTCCCGCCAAGGCCGACGGGCTGGCTGCGGTGGTCGCCGGCATGGATGCCGACTGGCGGACGAGTTGGAAGCGGGGCGGCCCGACGGGCGTGCGGCAGCGGCCGGTGATCCTGGCACTGCCGAAGTGGACGGCCCGCAAGCCGCTCTCGCTGAAACCGGTGCTCGAGTCGCTCGGTATAAAGCAGGCGTTCGTAGAAGGAGAGGCCGATCTGTCGGGCATGGACGGCACCCGGAAACTCTTCGTGTCAGATGTCGTCCACGAGGGCTTCGTGGAGGTTTCGGAGGAAGGCACCGAGGCGGCGGCAGCGACGGGTGTGATCGTGGCGACCCGGGCGATGGTGCGGCCGGAAGAGCCGCTCGAGGTGACAGCAGATCGGCCATTTGCCTGGGCAGTGGTCGAGCGACGCACCGGCGCGGTGCTGTTTGCCGGCACGGTCACCGACCCGCGGTAGGGCTTGGCGGGATGACCTGAGGGCCTGCCGTCCCCCTGGGGATACCGGGAGAAGTTCCGGTGTGTTTTTTGTGGTGAGGGCGGATTGGGCGTTTTGGTGGTGAACGGTTGCTTTGGCTTCCGGAGGCCGGGATGGCCCAACGGCCCGCCGTCCCCCCGGGGAGCGTGAAAGCCACCTGTGTCGCTCGGTGGTGATCGCGTTTTGGGCCGGTTGGTGGTGAACGGTTTCCAGGGCTTCCGGAAACGTCTCTCGCCCAACGGCCCGCCGTCCCCCCGGCTCGCGCCGGGGGGCTTTT
>CALGAS010000177.1 GCA_937959175.1 uncultured bacterium
GAAAACCGCATCGGGCGGCTCGTTCCACGACTGCCCGGGCCACGAGCGGATCGGCCGTGCCGTGACCCGCCACGATCAGCCCGCAGCCGGCGGGAAACGCCGGGGCCGGTTCAGCCACGGGGCCGGCGGCGGCGTGGGGCGATCCCGACAGGGTTCCCATCAACGCGACTCCTTGGCACAGGTGAGGATTTCGTCAATCGCGTCATGGAGTGTCGCACGGACTTCGACGGGCCGCAACGTGATGCCAGAGGGAGAGCCGTCACGTGCTGCAGAGAAGGCATCGCTGCCATATCACCCTCGTCCGACAACCTCATTATAGTGGGGTTAGCTGTTTCGTGTCGCATCCGTATGCAGGTCGCCGTGCCCTCCTCATCTCATCACTCGACCTCGCCCGCCGCGCCGGCCGCCGCCACGCTCACGCTCCAGATTGCGGGGCTGCCGGGGCCGGCGTTTCAACTTGATCCCGTGACCGAAAACATCCTTGGTCGGTCCGCCGGGTCGCTGATCGTGCTCGCCGACCGGCTCGCCAGCCGCCGCCATGCGGGCGTCCGATTCGACGCCTCCCGCGAAGCCTGGCTGATCAAAGATCTCGACAGCCGCAATGGGACCTGGCTCGACGGGAACCGCGTCACGGAGGAACCGCTCACCGACGGCAGCGTCATCCGGGTGGGCACCACCGAACTCATCTTTCACCCGGCGGCGGCCGTGCCCGCCCGAACGGTTGACGCCGCCACCGTCGCGCGATGCGGCCCGCCCGCAGCCCTGGAAGGCGAAGCCCTGCGGCGGGCCGGCACGGACGGCGATCCTCGCTGGCCCATGTTTCTCTACCAGGCCGGCTTCCGGCTGCTGGCCGCGGGCTCCGGCCAGGCCATCGTCGGGGCGACCCTCGAACTGGCAGCGGAGTTCACCGCGGCCGCCAGTTTCGGCTGGTTCGAACTCTCGGCAGACCGGCTGCCCGTGCCGGTCTGCGTGGTGCCGCCCGGCAGCGAACTGCCCGCCCTCCTCACCGGTCGCGGCTGGCAGGAAGCGATTGCCGGTCGCGGCATCTGGCTGACCCCCCAGGCCGACGCAGGGGGACTGGCTCTGGCCTGCGTGCCGGTGATTGCCGGGGGCCGGGTCGAGGCGGTCCTTGCCGCCACCGCGCCGACAGGTTTAAAAGACGTCGACTTTGATCTCCTCGTCTCGCTGGCGAGCCTGGCGGGAGCGGCCAGGGCGGGCCGCGACGCGACGGCCCGGGCCGGTGCCGAGGAGCCCGCCTCGACGGAACCATTCGACGATGCGGCGGTCGGCGGAGACCCCGCCCCACAGTCGGCCGATGGCACGCTGGCGCTCTCCGAATACGAGGCGGAACTCCTCGGCGAGCCCGCCGAGGCCGCCGCGTCGCTGCTTGCCCACTCGGAGTCGCTTCGGCTGGAGGACTGGGAGCGACGCCTGGCGACCGAGGCTCTCCGCCGCACCGCCGGCAGCGTTCCCGAAGCCGCGGCCCTGCTGGGCATCAGCCGGGCCACGCTCTACCGGCGGCTCGACGGCCTGGGGCTCAAGCGGGATGAGCCGCCGGCCGATCCCGGCTGATCCTGGGCACCAGCATGGCTACGACCAGCAACACCGCGAAGGCGTTGGCGTAGGGCAGGACATGGGACGGGTGCGCCGAAAACAGCGCGAGCCCCACCAGCGGCCCGAGAATCCGGGCCAGCGATGCGAAGGACTGGTTGACGCCGAGGACCTCGCCCTGCCGATCGGCATCGGCCCGCCGCGAAATCAGCGCCGAGACGGAAGGGTTCACAAAGGCGAAGCCGCAGACCGCCAGCGAGGCCGCGGCATAAAACGCCGCCCGCCATGGGCTGCCTGACCCGGCCACGGTGCCCTGGCCCATCACCTGCCAGGCCACAAGACCGACCGCTGCCAGGCCTGCCAGCATCAGCGTGATGCCCGCCGCCAACAGCCGCCGCTCCGGAAACCGCTTGGCCAGCGGACGGTAGCAGCCGCCCGACAGCAGCAGCACGAAACCGATCGCGGCGAAGACGAGGAAGTTGGCGTCGTCCCCCATGTCGAAGGCGGCCTTCGTGAGGAGGGCGAGCGTCGACTCAAAACTCGCCATCGCAAAGATCGAAAGAAAGTACACCAGCACGAGCACGCCGACTGCCGGCATCCGCAGGACCTGCAGGCTCCTGGTCATGCTGAAGAACTCCTTGCTCGATGCCGCCCCCGGCCGGCGGGTCTCCCGAAAGACGAAGATCGCGATCAGCAGGGCCAGCAAGGAGAGCAGTGAGGCGATCGCCCCCACGCCCCAGCGGGCCTGGTCGAAGGCTGCCAGCCCGAAGAAGGCAATCAGGGGGCCGAGCGTGAAGCCACCGCCAAAGGCGATCCCGATCAGGGCCATCCCGCGGGCCCGATTCTCCGGCGTCGTGCAATCGGCGATCACGGCCGCAGCGGTGCCGACGCTCGCCCCGGCAATGCCGGCCCCGATCCGCGACGCGAGGATCAGCCCGAGGGCCGTGAGGGCAGCCGACCGCGTGGGAGCGGGCTCGACAGGGCCTGCGACGGCATAGCCATAGAGGGCGTAGAAGACCACCGAGCCGGTCAGGCTCATCAGGAGGATCGGCCGACGACCGATCCGGTCGGAGAGCCGTCCCCAGAGCGGGCTGAACAGAAACTGCATCGCCGAGAAAACGGCGAACAGGACGCCGATCACGGCCCCGCCGGCCCCGCCCTCGAGCGGCGGCAGGCCAATGGCGTCGAGATAGGGCTCAGCCTGCCGGGGGAGGACGGGCAACACGATCCCGAAGCCGAGCAGGTCGATGAAGACCGTCAAAAAGACGACCAGCATCGGCCCACGGTTTGCCGAGGGCTCAGCAGATGGTGACGCGTGCATGGGATCAACCGGGACTGGAAGCGGGCAACAAAACGGGCAAACCAGCGAGCACACAGGCGGGCGGCCCAGGGACGTCACGGGTGACCGTGCGGCTGCCGCTCCTGAGCAGGATGCTACACTCTCCGGCCATGAAGGATCGTGGCCGCGCTGACCGCCGCCGACCGCCGGACGAGCCCCCGAGCGTCTCGGAGTTGACCGCCCGCGTCAAGGAAGCCCTGGAAACCGGCTTCCCCGATGTCTGGGTGGCCGGCGAGGTGAGCAACCTGACGCGGGCGTCGTCAGGCCACATCTACCTCTCGCTCAAGGATGACGCAGCCCTGCTGCGGGGCGTGATCTGGAGGAGCGCCGCTGCCGCCTTGGCCATCGAGCCGGCTGACGGGATGGCCGTCGTCTGCCACGGTCGGCTCGAGGTCTATCCGCCCCGGGGCACCTACCAGTTGACGATCGATCGCCTCCATGCCCTTGGCACGGGGACGCTCGAGGCTCAGATGCGAAAACTTCACGCGGCATTGGCGGCGGAGGGCCTGTTTGCCGCGGAACGGAAGCGGCCGATTCCCCGCTTTCCACGGCGGATCGCCCTGGTGACAAGCGGCACCGGGGCTGCCATCTCCGATTTTCTCGAAACCTTCCGCGGCCGCTGGCGGGCGACGGAGATCATCGTCGTCCCGACCCGGGTCCAGGGGGCCGGGGCCGCCGAAGAGGTGGCGGCCGCCCTAGCAGCGGCGGCCCGGCTCCAGCCGGCGGCGGAGGTGATCGCGCTGGTTCGGGGAGGCGGCAGCCTCGAGGACCTCTGGAGTTTCAACGAAGAGGTGCTCGTGCGGGCGGTGGCCGCCTCGCCGATTCCGGTGGTGGCCGGCATCGGCCATGAGATCGATGTCTCGCTCGCCGACCTGGCCGCCGATCTGCGGGCGCTGACGCCCACCGACGCGGCAGTCCGAATCGCCCCCGACGGCCGCCAGGTGACCGCGGCGATCGGCGACGTTGGCCTGCGACTGGCAGCGGCGGTCAACCGTCGCCGGGAGGCCTGCCGGGAGCGGCTTTTGCAGCTTGGCCGGTCCCGCATCTTCGCCGATCCGAATCGGTTGGTCAGCGACCGCCGAGAGTCGGTCGACCAGCAGGCTCTCCGCCTCCGACGGCTCGCCGGGGCAGCGGTCGACCGGGCCGGCGAGCGGCTGGCCGCGTCAGCTGCTCGACTGGAGGCCGCCAGCCCGCTCCAGCTGCTATCCCGCGGCTGGTCGCTCACCTATCGCAAGGAGGCCCCCCAGCAGACGCTGCGAAGTTCGGCGGGTATCGAACCAGGCGTGGAGTTGGTAACACAACTGGCTGACGGCCGAATCTGGAGCACCGTGGACTCCGTGGAGAAGGGTCACGCATGACGACCGCTCGCCAGCCGGATAGCACACCAGGCGCCCCTGAGGCTGAAGCCGCTGATGCTGTCGGCTTTGAAGAAGGCCTCGCCCAGTTGGCCGCTCTCGTCGCCAGTCTGGAAGCGGGCGGGCTGGGACTCTCAGAATCGATCGAGGCCTACGAGAAGGGCGTCGGCCTGCTTCGCCGGCTGCATGCGGAACTCGCTCAGGCGGAGGAACGCGTCAGGGTGCTCGTCCGGATCGATGACGAGGGCCGGCCGGTGCTGGCTGATCACGATGACGGCGATGAGCCCGCCCCGGGGCCGACCCGCAGCCGGGGCCGCAGCCGGACCCGGGGCGGCCGCACGAAGCCGCTGCCCGGGATGGACGGGGCGTCCGAAGAGGCCTAAACTTCTGGAGGGATGAGCACGTGGCAGGGAGGCAGGCGTCCGCTCCCCGTGCGGCCCACACGACAGGTCTCCGCATGGCATCGGCTCCCCAGGCAGACACCACACTCTTGTCGGCCTTCCAAGGCCTTGACACGGCTGGGGTGCCTGCTTCGCTCCGGCGGGTGCGAGACTTCATCGAACCGCGGCTTGCCGACGCGGTCGCGGCGCTCATCGCTGACGGTGAAACGCCTGAGCGGCTTCTGGCGGCCATCCGGCACGCTCTGCTCGCCCCGGGCAAGCGGCTCCGGCCGGCGCTCGCCCTCTGGGCCGCCCGGGCCTGCGGCGGCGATCGGTCGGAGGCTGACTGCTGGGAAACGGCTGCTCCGGCGGCCCTGGCCGTCGAGATGATCCACGCCTATTCGTTGGTGCACGACGATCTGCCCGCGATGGACGACGACGACCTTCGGCGGGGGCAGCCCACCTGCCACCGCGCCTTCGACGAGGCCACGGCGATCCTCTGCGGTGACGCGCTGATGCCGCTGGCCTTCGAGACGCTGGCCGGGGGCCTGCCCGCAGCGGTTGCCGGCCGGGCCTGCCTGATGCTGGCCCGAGCGGCCGGAGCGGCGGCGCTCGTCGGCGGGCAGGTGGACGACCTCGCCTGCGAGCGGGGCTGGGGCATCCCGCCCGAGCCGGGCCAGACCGACGCCCAGATCGCCTGGATGGAGCGGATTCATCGCCGCAAGACGGGCGCTCTGTTTCGGGCTTCGCTGACGCTCGGCGGACTCGCCGTCGGAGCTGATCAGCAACGCCTTGACGCCCTCGACCGATTCGGCCGTGCCTTCGGCCTTGCCTTCCAGATCGCCGACGACATCCTCGATGCCGAGGGAACCGAAGCCGCCATGGGCAAGCGGGTTGGCAAGGATGCCGATCGGGGCAAGCTGACCTACCCGACCGTCATCGGCGGGCCGGCTGCCCGGCAACGGGCCATGGAACTCGCCGACGAGGCGACCCTCGCCGCCGCCGAACTCGGTGAATCGGCCGCCGAACTGGCGGCCCTGGCACACTGGATCCTGACCCGCGACCATTAAAAGCGATCTGCCGGTTCGCCCGTCGCCGGCCCCTTCGGACACCATCATCATGCCCGACATCCTGCCCTCCATCACCTCGCCTCACGACCTCCGGGATCTGTCGCCGGAACAGTTGGAGCAACTTGCCGGCGAAATGCGGCGGGCATTGACGCAGGTGGCCGCGTCGCGGACGGCCCACTTCGCCTCCAATCTGGGCGTCGTCGAGCTCTGCCTGGCGTTGCACCGGGTCTTCGACTTCAGTCGTGACCGGCTGATCTGGGATACGGGCCACCAGATTTATCCGCACAAGCTGATCACCGGCCGCTATCCCCAGTTCGCCACGATTCGCACCCGGGGCGGGCTGATGGGTTATCCGAATCCGGAGGAAAGTCCCTACGACCTGTTCATGACCGGTCACGCCGGCTGCAGCGTCTCGACGGCCCTCGGACTCGCCAGCGGTGACGGCCTGCTCGGCGAGGATGACCGCCGCAGCGTGGCCGTGATCGGGGACGGCGCCCTTCCCTCGGGCATCGTCTTCGAGGCGCTCAACAACGCCGGCTTCCTCAAGAAGCGGCTGCTGGTGATCCTCAACGACAACAAGATGTCGATCTGCCCGCGGGTGGGAGCGTTGGCGGAGTATCTCGACATCATGCGGACCAATCCCTGGTACCGCGGCATCAAGCACCAGGCCGGTGAGATCATCAAGGGCGTGCCGGTGGTCGGCGAGCAGATGGAGCGGATGCTCTCCGGCGTCAAGGAATCGATCAAGACGTCGATCCACGGCGGCGCCCTCTTCGAGGCGCTCGGCGTCCGCTACTTCGGCCCCGTCGAGGGGCACTCCCTGCCCAACCTGATCCGGTACCTGGACCTGGTCAAGGACGCTGAAGGGCCGATCCTGCTCCACGTGCTCACCGAAAAGGGACATGGCTTCAAGCCGGCCGAGGACGACCCGGTCTTCTTCCACACCCCGGCCCCCTTCGAGTGTGACGACGAAGATTGCATCGTCAGCATCAAGAAGTCATCGACCAAGGCCTACACCGACATCGCCTCGGCCGCGATCGCCAAGGCGATGCGGAACGACCCCCGCGTCACCGTGCTGACCGCGGCGATGTGCCAGGGCAACAAGCTCGAGAAGGTGCGGGCCGAGTTTCCCGACCGGTTCTTTGACGTCGGGATCTGCGAGTCGCACGCCGTCGCCTTTGCGGCGGGCCAGGCCAAGGCGGGCTGCCGGCCGATCGTCGATATCTACAGCACGTTCCTGCAGCGATCCTACGACCAGATCTTCCAGGAGGTCTGCCTGCAGAACCTGCCGGTCACCTTCATGCTCGATCGGGCCGGGCTGACCGGTCCCGACGGCCCCACCCACCACGGGGCCTTCGACCTTGGTTACATGCGGCTCTTCCCGAACATGGCGGTACTCGCTCCCGCCGACGAGCACGATCTCGAGGCGATGGTCGAGTGGGCCCGCGACCACGATGGGCCGGTCTCGATTCGCTATCCCAAGACGGCCGCCGTGCTCCAGGAGGGGCCGCGGGCCCCGTTGGCGTTGGGCCGGGCGGAACTGGTCGCGGAAGGCTGCGACGGTCTGCTGATCGTCTGCGGGACGCTCCTGGCCGAGGTGGTCAGGGCGGCTGCCCTCCTGCGGGAGGCGGGGCTCGAGGTCACGGTCGTCAACGCACGGTTCGTGAAGCCGCTCGACGGCGAACTCCTGCTCGAGCGGATCGAGGCGGCCCCCTGGACGGTGACAATCGAGGAGAATGCCCTCCCGACCGGATTCGGGTCAGCCGTCCTGGAGCTCGTCTCCGATGCCGGGCTGACGGCCGGCCCCATCCGCCGACTGGGCCTTCCTGATCGCTTCGTCGAACATGGCGACCGCGCCGAACTGCTCGCCGAACTCGGCCTCGACGCCGCGGGGATCGCGGCGGCCTGCCGGGCCCTGGCCGGCCTCGAGCCAAGCGGCAACGACGTCACAGCGCCCCTCACGGCCCACGATTGACCCACCGAGCCGGCGTCCTCGGGCCCGGTGCCGCCATGCCGCATGCCAGCCGCCTGCGAGCCAACCAGCCCCCCACGAAGCCGCTCCGCGTCGTGATCCTGGGTTCGGCGGCGGGGGCCGCCGCGGCCGAGCGGACCGAGCGGGCCCTGGCGGGACACGGCCACATGGTCTCGGCCGTCGGGCCATCCCAGGCGAGCGGCGAGCACGCGGGCCCGATCGCCGAGGCCGATCTGGTGGTGGTCCTGGGGGGCGACGGCTCGATCCTGCGGGCAGCCCGCTGGATGGGCTATCACCAGGTGCCCGCCCTGGGCATCAATCTCGGCCGGCTCGGCTTCCTTGCCGACACCCCTCCGGCCGACGTCGAAGACGCGATTGCCGAACTCATGGCCGGTCGCTTTCGGCTGGTCGATCACATGATGTTCGAGTGCGAGGTGGCCCGGGAGGGCGAGGTGATTCACCACGATCTCGGCCTCAACGAGACGTCGATCCTGGCCGGCCCGCCCTTTGCCATGATCGAAATCGACCTGCTCGTCGACGGCCAGCCCGCCACCACCTACCGGGCCGACGGCCTGATTGTCTCGACACCGGTCGGTTCCACCGCCTACAACCTCTCGGCAGGAGGCCCGATCGTGAGGAAGGACATGGACGCCTTCGTCTTTACCCCGCTCAACCCGCACACGCTCACCAACCGCACGGTCATCGATTCGGCGGACCGCCGCTACGAACTCCGCGTGCCCCGTCCCAATGCCGGCTCGACCTGCCTGGTCGACGGCCGGGTCGCCGCAGCGGTCGCGCCGGGCGATGCAATCCGGATTCGTCGCGCCCGGCCGCGATTCACGCTGGTGGAGATCGGCGGCCACGGCTACTACAGCACCCTTCGCGAGAAGCTGGCCTGGGGAGGCGGGCTGCGGGCCGCCGAACGCAGCCGGCCGGAGGTTGATTCGTGAGGTGCTCTCGGACGGTCTTCCTGGCGTTGGCCCTCGCGATCCCAGCAGCTGCCGGCTCCGCCAGTGAGGCATTTCTGCTTCGCTACCGCTTCGAGGCCGGCGACCTGATCGCCAGCCGGGTGGCCCATCGGGCCCTGACCGAGACGACGATGAACGGCGTCACCCAGTCGGTCGAGACGCGGACCGACTCGACCAAGACCTGGAGCGTGGTGGCGGTCGATGACGACGGCCAGGCCACGCTCGAGCAGTCGGTCGATGACGTGACGATGACCTCCCGGGCGAGCGACCGCGGCGAGGTTCACTGGTCGAGCGAAGACGAGGCCGCCCCGCCGCCGGGCTACGAGGGAGTCCGTCAGAGCCTGGGCGTGCCGCTGGTGCGGATGCTGGTCTCGCCCGACGGCCGGATTCTCGAGCGGCGGGAACTGCGGCCCTGCCCGGCCACCGCCACCGGCGACCTGGTGGTGGTGCCGCTGCCGGTCGAGCCGGTGCCCGAGGGGCATGAGTGGGTGGTTCGCGACGAGGTGGTCGTCGAAGTGCCCAACGGCCCCCGCAAGGCGGTCCGCACCCGGCTCCGCTACCGGCTGGAAAAGGTCGAGAACGGGCTGGCCACGATCGCGGTGGACACCACCGTGCTGACTCCGGTTGACGACCCGCGGATCGAGGCCCGCCTGCTCGAGCGGATCTGGGATGGAACGATTCGCTTCGATATCGAGTCGGGCCGGATCACCAACCGCAGCACCGCCATCGACCGCCGCGTCGTCGGCTTCGGCGGCCCGCAGTCAAGCGTCCGCTACAAGGCCAGCCTCGAAGAGCACCTTCTCGACGAGTAGTTGCCGCCGCCCGCGGCTCGGGGTGGCCCGTGCCATCTCGCCGGACGCTCGCTCCGAGCATCCTGCTCTCCGCTCG
>CALGAS010000178.1 GCA_937959175.1 uncultured bacterium
CCTCCGCTCGCTCGTGGGAAACCTCGCTTCGCCATCCTGGCTGCGCTCGGTTTCCTAACGCCGCTCGATTGGCACGGGCTCACCCCGAGCCTGCGCGACCGTCGGAGAAAAAACTTTTCCTTACGAAGGCGGCCGAGCCGTACAATTTCTCCATGCCCCCAGCGGACCCAATGCGACCCGAGCCCGCCGCCCCGGTCGATGACACGGCGGCTGCCAGTGGTGGCACCACGAGCCCCGACGCGGAACGCAAACGCGAGGCCGCCGCTGCGTGCAGGGATGCGTCGCAACTCTCGGCGGGCGGCACCGACTTCGGATTTGGCGTGCCGACCCGAAGCGATCCCGATCCGTTGCTCGGCCTCGACCTCGGCGGCGTGACGATTCGCACCCTGATCGGGGCCGGCGGCATGGGCCGCGTCTACGAAGGCTGGCAGGCAGCTCCGGGCCGGGCGGTGGCGGTGAAGGTGATGCGGCCGGGCCTTGCCTCGGACGAGTTCTTTCGACGCTTCGACCACGAGGCTCGCCTGCTGGCCCGGCTCCAGCATCCCGGCATCGCCCAGATCTTCCTCGTCGGTGTCCACCGACTGCCAGCCGGCGAGGTTCCCTTCTTCGTCCTCGAATATCTCGCAGAGGCGGTACCGATCACCGAGGCCGCTCGCCGCGACAGCTTCGATACAAGAACGCGAATCCGCCTGTGCCGGCAGGCCTGCGCTGCCGTGGGCCACGGTCATGAACGCGGCGTCATCCACCGCGACCTGAAGCCAGGCAACATCCTGGTCGACGCCGCCGGCCGGCTGAAGGTGATCGACTTCGGTGTCGCCCGTTCGACCGATGCCGACGCCGCCCTGACGACGCTTGAGACCGATGCCGGGCGGATTCTGGGCACACTCCAATACATGAGCCCGGAGCAGTTTGCCGCAGGCGCCGACGAGGCGGGCATTCGCAGCGACGTCTATGCCCTGGGGGTCGTGCTGTTTGAACTGCTGGCCGGCCGGCTTCCCTATGACGTGCGGCGACGACCGCTGGCCGAGGCGGCCAGGATCGTCCAGGAGACGCCACCGCCTTCGCTTCGCTCGATCGACCGCTCGATCCCTCGCGATCTGGCCGTGATCGTGGCAAAGTGCCTGGAAAAGGATCCGGCCCACCGCTACGCCAGCTTTCACGAACTCGACGCCGATCTCGGCCGGCATCTCGCCGGCGAGCCCATCCAGGCCGCGCCGCCGACCTTTCTCGAGAGCGTCAGCCGGCTGGCACGGCGACATCGGGCGGCGGCGATCGCGGCCGCGGCGATCCTGACGGCGGTCATCGTCGCGGCCGGCGGCGTGCTCACTTTCGCCATCCGAGCGGAGCAGGCGCGGGCGGTGGCTGAGACGCAGCGGGAGCAGGCGACACAGTCGCTCTACGTCGCCAATCTCGTCGGGATCGCGGCCAAGCGGGACCGGCAGGAACTCGCCGTCGCCCGGGCGCTGGTCGATGAGACCCGCGACCTCCTGCCCCCGGGCAGCCCGGAGCCGATCGAGCTGCGGGCCGCCGCCGCCAGCCTCGACGAGGCCCTGGTGGTCTTTCGCGGGCATACCGAAGCGGTCGAGTCGGTCGCCTTCAGCCCAACCGGCGAGACGGTCCTCACCGGCAGCGGCGACCGCACCGCCCGGCTCTGGAACGCCGCCACCAGCCGGGAACTGATCCGCTTCGAGGGTCATGGCGGCATCGTGACGGGCGTCGCCTTCGCGCCCGACGGCGATCTGCTCGCCACGGCGGCCACCGATGGCTGCCTGCGGTTCTGGATCTCGGCCGGCGGCCGTCCACAGCGAGTGGTGGACGGCCTCGGCAAAGGCTTTCTGGCCCTCGCCTTCGAACCTGGCGGAGAGACGGTGCTCGTTGGCAACCGCGAGGGGCAGCTCTGGCGGATCGCCCTTGACCACGACGCCGCCCCGGAACTGCTCGCCGATGCCGACGCGGCGATCAGGGGCATCGCAGCTGCCAGCCCAGACGTGTTGGCGGTGGCGACCGATCGCGGCGGGCTGGTCCTCCGGGCTGGTGGTGCTGCGCGGGTACCGCTCGTCGGGCATCGCAATCGCGTCAACGCGATCAGCCTTTCGGGCGACGGCACACGGGTGGCCACGGCCTCGAGCGACTGCAGCTTTCGGCTCTGGAATGCCGGCACCGGGCAGCCGCTGCTCGCCTGGGGCGGAGAAACGCTTTTCGATCCGGCCGAGCGGGACCTGCGGCGGACCGACCGCCACCATGTACGAGCCGTCAACGCCGTGGCCTTCAGCTCCGACGGCCGGCTCCTGGCGACCGCGTCTTCCGACATGACGGCTGGCCTCTGGGATGCCAACTCTGGGCGAGAAGTCCGTCGCTTCATCGGCCACACCGACTTCATCCGGGCGGTCAGCTTTTCATCGGACAGCCGATACGTGCTGACCGGCTCGAGAGACGGCACCGCCCGGCTCTGGAACGCCAGTTCGACCGACGGCCTGGCGGATCTCGAGGAGCCGGCCCGGTTTGTCCGCGGACTGCTCTTCTCGCCCGACGGCAGCAGGCTTGTCACTCTCGCCAGCGGCCGGCAGGCCGCCGTCTGGAATCCCGATACCTGCGAACGAGTGGCCTTGCTCGACGGCCCTCATCCGGCGGTGGCTGCTGCCGCCTTCGATCCGGCAGGTCGCCGCCTCGCGCTGGGCTTTGCCGACGGACGGGTGCGGGTCCGCGAGATGGTGACCGGCGGGCTGCTCCACGAACTGCCGCCACGAAACGGGGCCGTGACGGGTCTCGCCTTCACCGCCGACGGAAGCAGGCTGCTGGTTGG
>CALGAS010000179.1 GCA_937959175.1 uncultured bacterium
GCCGGGATGGCCCAACGGCCCGCCGTCCCCCCGGCTCGCGCCGGGGGGCTTTTATTGCGTCAACGCGCGCTGCAAACGGAACACGGGCTCACCCCGAGCCTGCACGAGGTGAACCTCACCTTACACCCCGCGGATCGACGAGGCCGGCAGCGGCGAAGCCGGCAGCTCGGAGGCGACAGGAGTCGCAGTCGCCGCAGGGCCGACCGGCGGGCCCGGGGTCGTAGCAGCTGGTCGTCAGTCCGTAGTCGAGGCCGAGCGAGTGGCCGAGCCGGATGATCTCGGCCTTCGAGAGCGAGACCAGCGGGGCGAGGATCCGGGGGGCGCGGCCCTCGACGCCGGCCTTGGTGGCGAGGCGGGCAAGAGCCTGAAAGGCCTCGAGATACTCCGGTCGGCAGTCGGGATAGCCGCTGTAGTCGATCGCGTTGACGCCGAGCACGATCGCGGCGGCCTCCCTGGTCTCGGCGAGGGCGAGGGCCAGCGAAAGAAAGACCGTGTTGCGGGCCGGCACATAGGTCGCGGGGATGCCGGCGGCCATCTCGGTGTCGCTGCGGCCCTTGGGGACCGTCGCGGCGGGATCGACCAGGGCACTGCCGCCAAAGGCGGCCAGGTCGACCTCGAGGACGACGTGGTCGGTGATCCCCAGAGCGGCTGCCACCTCGCGGGCGGCGGCCAGTTCGACGGCGTGCCGCTGGCCGTAGGCGATCGAGAGGGCGGAGAGTGAGTATCCCTCGGCTTTCGCCCAGGCGGCGGCGGTGGCGGAATCGAGGCCGCCGGAGAGGAGCAGGACCGCCCGGGGCGGCTCGGTCGCGTCCTGGTCGGAAGCGAGGGGGCTGGCTATCGTCGAAGCGTTTTCCATGGCAGACTCTCGAAGATCATGACACACAAGCCACCATCCCGCGACCAGCTCGAGACCTTTCCCAACCAGTTCCCGGGCCGCGACTTCACGATCGAGCATATCTGCCCGGAGTTCACGAGCGTCTGCCCGAAGACCGGCCAGCCCGACTTCGGCTCGCTGACGCTGCGGTACGTGCCCGACCAAACCTGCGTCGAGCTCAAGAGCCTCAAGCTCTACCTGCAGGCCTTCCGCAACGAGGGCATCTTCTACGAGCACGTCACCAACCGGATCGCCGACGACCTTGTGGCGGTGATCAAGCCGCGGCGGCTGACGCTGCTGGCGGAGTTCACGCCCCGCGGCGGAATCCGCTCCCGGATCGCCGTCTCGCACGGCGGCGACCATCTCGCGCCGGTTCCCTGACCGCCGCGACCCGCCAGCCCTCGAGGAGCCACCCGATGCCCGCTTCGCACGTCTTGCTTTCCGCCCTGGCCGACGAGGCCGCCTTCCAACTCACCGCCGTCGAGCAGTTTTCCGCTCTGGCGGCGCTCGGCCTCGAGTACTACTCGCTGCGAAACATCGACGTCGGCAAGGGCATCAAAAACGTGATGAAGCTCACACTCCGTGAGATTCAGAAGGTCCGCCACCTCGAGGATGAGTACGGTCTCAATGTCGCCTCGATCGCCTCGCCGATCGGGAAGGTGAAGCTGGTCGACAAGCCCGACGGCACGACCAATGCCTACGTGCCCTTCAAGCGATACCTCGCCAAGGATGTGGCCCGGGCCTGCGAGCTGGCCCACGCCTTCGAGACCAAGCTGATCCGCGGCTTTTCGTTCTATCCGCCCCGCGACGCCGACCCGGCCGACCACCTCGAGCAGGCCGTCGATCAGATCGGCCAGATCGCCGAGGCCTGCCACCGCTCCGATTTGACCTTCGGGCTGGAGGTCGAGGCGAATCTCGTCGGCCGCACCGGCCAGCTGCTCGCCGAGATCCACCGGCGGGTCAACCATCCGGGGCTCGTCCTCGTCTTTGACGCGGCCAACCTGATCGTCCAAGGCTTCTCGACCGTTGATGTCTGGAAGCAGTGGCAGGCGATGAAGCCCGGTCTCGGCTGGATCCACATCAAGGACTACCGCAAGGTGAAGGCGTCGGCCCGCGGCCGGCACGTCGAAGAGGACCAGCTGGCCAACTTCGTGCCGGCCGACATCGGCGCCGGCGGCCACGACAAGATCCTCGCCGACCTGCGGACGATGCTCCCCGCCCTGACCCGCAAGCTCAAGCGGCGGGGAATCCCCGGCGTCTTCGTCGACCTCGAGCCCCATGTCCGTGGCGGCGGCCAGTTCGGCGGGACGAGCGGCCCCGACGGGATGGGAATCGCCCTCCGCGGACTCTGCCGCGTGCTCGATCGCAACAAGGTAGGCTATCACCTGCGAGACTTCGACGACCTCCTGGCCGCCCGCGGGCTATGACGCGTCCGGGCGTTGCCCGAGCGAGCCCACGATGAGCGACACGACCGAACCTGGCAGTTATTTCGTCGCCAACTACCCGCCCTTCTCGCGGTGGTCGGCCGAGGCCGTGCCCGACGTGCTCGCCGCCTTCGACCGGCCTGCCGCCGAGGCGGCCCTCGGGCTCTACCTCCACATCCCCTTCTGCCGGAAGCGGTGCAAGTTCTGCTACTTCCGGGTCTACACCGACGTCGCCGCGACCGACGTCGAGCGCTATTCGCAGGCCCTCGCCCGCGAGGCAGCCCTGGCCGCCGCCCGGCCGGCGGTGGCGGGCCGCCCGCTGCGATACGTCTACTTTGGCGGCGGGACACCCTCGTTTCTCTCGGTCAGGCAGCTCGAGCGGCTCGTCGCCGGGCTCCACGAGAGCTTCGGCTGGGACGATGCCGAGGAGGTGACCTTCGAGTGCGAGCCGGGCACCCTCTCGGAGCCGAAGATCAAGGCGCTCAAGGCCCTCGGCGTGACCCGGCTCTCGCTGGGCGTTGAAAACTTCGACGACGCGATTCTCGAGGCCAACGGCCGGGCCCACCTCTCGGCCGAGATCGGCAAGGCCTGGGACTGGATCACCGCCGCCGGCTTTCCCAACGTCAACGTCGACCTGATCGCCGGGATGGTCGGGGAGACCTTCGACTCGTGGCAGCAGACGGTCGAGAAGACGCTCGCCCTCGAGCCCGACAGCGTCACGATCTACCAGATGGAGCTCCCCTTCAACACGGTCTTTGTGCGGGCGGCCAAGGATGGCGGCGAGACGGTGCCGGTGGCCGACTGGCCGACCAAGCGGGCCTGGGTCGACTGGGCCTTCAACCGGTTCACCGAGCGGGGCTACGCCGTCTCCAGTGGCTACACCCTCGTTCGCGACGCCGGCCGGGTCCACTTCAAGTATCGCGACATGCTCTGGGAGGGCAGCGATCTGGTGGCCCTCGGCGTGGCGAGCTTCGGGCACCTCTCCGGCGTCCACTATCAAAACGAGCCCCACTGGGATCCCTACCTGGAGGCGGTCGAGGGGGGCCGGCTGCCGATCGCCCGCGGTCTGGCACTCGCGGCACGGGAACTGCTGATCCGGGAGCTCGTGCTCCAGCTCAAGCGGGGCCGGCTCGACGCGGCCCGCCTGCACGCGAAATACGGCATCGACCCGCTGGCCGAATGGCGGCCGCAGTGGGAATCGCTCCGCGAGGCCGGTCACCTCGAGCGGCTCGAGCCCGATCCGGTGCTCACCCGCCAGGGCCTGCTGCAGGTCGACTCGCTGCTTCCGGCGTTCTTCGAGGGCCCGGCCGGGGTTTCGCCCTGACGCCGCGGTTCCCGCTGATCCCGGCCGTTTGGTAGCCTCCGCGAGCCGGATCGGTTACGAATCGGCTGAAAAAACGGTTTTCATAAGAGATGCGGCACTGCGGCGTGCCGGCAGTTTCGGGTCTCGTCGAGGACGTTCGTGCATCATTCAGCCTTGCCTGCCGCGGCGGATTCGGCCGCTGAGCAACTTCTCTCCTGCCCGGACTCCAAGCAGCTTCGGGCGCGGCTGCGGGCGATGGCTGCCGACCTGGTCGCTTCCTGGCGGGCGGGCGGAACTCCGGCCACGGCCCGCTCCCGGGCCGGTCTCCGGGAGCAGGCAGCGCGACTGGTCGAACGGGCCGGGGCTCGGGCCGACCACATCGGCTGGACGATGGTCACGATCGTCTCGGAGTTCTGGCGGGGTCGCCTGGCCAGCGGCCCCTCCGGCCGCCGGCTGCTGCTCCTGCCCGATTGTCCCGTGGGGGACTCCGAAGCCGTGGCAGGATCGGGCATCCCCGCCACCTGCGGCCCCGGCTGCGGGATCGCCACCATCTGGGCGGCGGCCCGCGATAGCGGCTGGACGGTCGAATCGACGTCGCGGGCGGTCTCCGCGATCGGCTCGCTGCTGGCCGGCCAGTACGACGGCATCCTCGGTGTCGCCAGGCTGCGGGATCTCGAGAAGGCGTTTGGGATGTTGCCCGCCTTTGCCCTGCCGGTCGCCGCCGTTCCCTACGAGCCGCTGCCGGCCGGCCCCGCCGCCGGCGCCCGCTGTGCCGAAGCCCTGACGGCCGAGGCGATCGATGTGGAATGGGTGCTCGGCCTGCTGGGTGTCGCCGGCAGCGAACCGGCAGCGGTGGAAGACCACCTGCCGCTGCTCCGCGAGGCGGCCGAGATGTTCACGCCTGAATCGCTGGCGGCCATGTCGGCCAGCCTCGGGCTCGAGGGGCTGTTGGGCGACGGCCGGGCCGGAGTGCCTGACGACGTGCCGCCGGTCGACGCAGCGGCGGCCCTGTCGGCCGACTTCCTCGCCAGGGGAGGCAAGTTCCTCCGGCCGTTTGTGACGCTGGCCGCCTACGACGCCGTCGCTGCCGACGCTGCCGGTCAGGAGGCCGCCGATGCGCAGACGGCCACGCGGGAAGCCGTCCGGGCCGCTGCAGTAGCGATCGAAATCTTCCACAAGGCATCACTCGTCCACGACGACATCGAAGACGACGACGCGATGCGGTACGGCCGGTCAACGCTCCATGTCGAGCGGGGCATTCCGTCGGCGCTCAACGCCGGTGACTACCTGCTGGGCGCCGGCTATCGGATCGTGACGGCCCTCCCGGGCCTTCGTCCGCAGATGATGGCCGATCTCGTCGGCATTCTTGCCGATGCCCACGTGCGGCTGGCAAAAGGACAGGGTGCCGAACTCTGGTGGCGAGACGCGGCCGACCGCGGTCTCGCCCCGGCAGACGCCTTGGCCATCTACGGCCTCAAGACATCCCCCGCCTTCGAGGCGGCCGTCGCGATGGGCATCCGTCTGGCGGGCCTGCAGCCTGCCGCCGCCGCCGCGATCGATCGCTACGCGCTCCACGTTGGAACCGGCTTCCAAGTGCTCAACGACCTCAAGGACTGGGGCGGCGATTTGGAAAACGATCGCCGGGCCGCGGGTGATCTCCTCGGCGGGCGTCCGACCCTGCTCTGGGCCCTGGCCCTCGAGGGCTTGCCCGCCCCCGACGGCCAGCGGCTTCGTTCCCTTGCCGCCAAGGCCCGCAGCCCCGCCACCCCGGACGCCCGCGTGGGCGAGCTTCTCGCCGAGGCCCGCGGCCTCTACGAGCGGGCCGGCGTGATCGAGCGGGCGCTCGCCGTGGCGGCTGAGCAGCGGCGGCTGGCTGCGGAGGCGGTCGCCGGCTGCCAGCAGCGGCGGCTCCGCGAGGTGCTAGAGTTTCTTCTTGATCTGGCCGTGCCTGAGGCGCCAGCCTGCCCATGAGTCGCGAGCCAGATGGAGCCGCCGTCGACCGGGCGAGAGACCTGGTCGGCTTCTTCCATCCGTCGGAGGCCGGCTTTGGCGCGATGGCGGCGGTCGCGGCCGCCGACCTTCCGGCCGCTGCCCGAGCCTTGCTTGACCATCACAACCACATGACGGTCGCCATGGAGCGGTTTCACGGCGGCCCGGTGGGGCTCGAGGTGCTCCACCGTCGTGAAGACGCCGCCGGTCGGTACGCCCGCGAGATTCTGCTGACCCGGCCCGACCCGCGGGGCGGCGGCAGCCGGTCTGTCCAATACGGGATCGTTCGGATCGATCTCGGTCGCCTCGCTCCCGCGGAGTCGGAGGCGGTCCGCAGTGAATCGATCCCGCTGGGTCGCATCCTCCTTTCGGCCGGCCTGATGACGGACGTTCATCATGTCGCGCTGCTTCGCATCGCTCCCGGTCCTCAACTGGGGCAGTGCTTCGCAGCCGCGGCGCCGGAGACCTTTGGGCGGGTCGCGGAGATCGGGCTCGATGGCGTGCCTGCGATCGAACTGCTGGAGATTCTCGCCCCGGACAGCTGGCGGAACGGGGCCGCGTAGCCTGAAGGGGCTTCGGGGGCGGACGGGGATTTTGGCCCGGTTCGGAGGATGCGCGCAAGGGCTTGCCGTTGCGGCAGTTACGGCGGGCAGGTCGATATTGACTCGCTGCGCAAGCCATCTGTAGAGTTGGGTTGTCTGGCAAGGATGGTCCGCAGGGACGCGGTCGGAGGTGAGGGCAACCCCTTTCCTCCCCTGCCCCGCCCCGCTGCCCGCCCTGGCCGGCGAGAGTTCCCTTGGTACCGGGAACGAACGCGGTTGTGTCGCGTCGGCATGGAGTCCGGCGGGCTGCCGCGGTCGGGTACCTGGGAGATCGATTCGTGGCAAGGAAGCCTAGGCGTTTCGGGGTCGCTTCTCTGGTGAAGCTGCTTCGAGCGTCGTATTGACTAGCTGCACCACGGCTAGGGAGAGGGTGGTAAGGCACATGCAAAAGACCGTGTATACGACGGGCGAAGCGGCCAAGATCTGCAAGGTCAGCCAGCAGACGATCATTCGCTGCTTCGATTCCGGACAGTTGAAGGGGTTCCGCGTGCCGGGCAGCCGGTTCCGGCGGATTCCGCGAGACCAGTTGTTCCTGTTCATGCGGGACAACGGCATTCCGACCGACGCCCTCGAGAGCGGCCGGCGGAAGATTCTCGTCGTCGACGACGACCAGGATCTCGTCGAGCTGATCACCGACGTCCTCGAGCGGGATGGCCGCTTCGAGACCCGCAGCGTCAATAACGGCTTCGACGCCGGCATGATGGTCAAGGACTACCGTCCCGACCTGATCGTGCTCGACGTGATGCTGCCCGACATCAACGGCAAAGAGGTCTGCCAGCGTGTCCGCAGCGACTCCACGATGGACGAGGTGCGGATCATCTGCATCTCGGGCATGTGCGAGCCCGACAAGATCGAAGACCTCAAGGCCTCCGGCGCCAACGAGTTCCTCCAGAAGCCCTTCGAGGCCGAGGTGCTCGTCGACCGAATCTGCGGGCTGCTCGACATCGAGTCGGGCGTCGCCGGCTCCGGCTCCTGACCATCCGCCGCCGCCGGCTGGTGGCTGCCAGAAACGTGCTACGACCGCCCGCGGTTCCCGCCGGAGCCGCGGGCGGTCTTGCTGATATCCCCGGAGGAATCCTTGATCGTGTCCAAGAACCATGACGTCCGACCGGCCGCCCGCGGCTCGGGCGTGGCCCTGGCCCTGGCGGACGGGACGACGCTGCTCCTCTCCCCGGCCGGCTGCCGGCTGCTCGCCCGCGCGGTGCTTGCGGAGCTGGCTGGTCGTCACGACGCGGGGGCCTCCTGGCTGGCCGCTCGCGGCGACCCTGCCGTGGCCGCCTGGGCGACCGCCGGCTCCGCTGCGGCCCAACCCGTCGACCGAATCGAGCGGCTTCGCAGCTCGCTCGTGGTGGCAGCCAGCTCGTCAGCTGACGTCCCCGCCGCACCGGCCGCGGTCCCCTGCCCGGATGCCGAACTCCTCCTCGACGCGGTCGCGGCCGGCCGTGCCCACGCCGACCTCCGCCAGCGGTTTGAGGAGCGGCTCGCGGAAGCCCGGCTGGCCGCCGTCCGCGAACTGGCCTACGGCGCCGGCCACGAGATCAACAATCCCCTGGCCAACATCGCGGCCCGGGCCCAGGCCTTGCTCCGCGACGAACGGCAGCCGGAACGCCGCCGCCGCCTGGCGACGATCGTCGACCAGGCGTTCCGGGCCCGCGACATGATCGGCGGACTGATGCTCTTCGCCCGGCCACCTCGTCCGGAGCCCGATGAGACCACGGTCGATGATCTGTTGCGGCCGGTGCTGGCCGGCCTCGCCTCGCAGGCCGAGCAGCGGGGCATTCGGCTCCACTACCTCCCGGCATCGCAACGACTCCGGCTGTTTGTCGATCCGACGCAGGTGGGCGAGGCGATCCGCATGCTGGCGGTTAACGCGCTGGAGGCCGTGGCCGAAGGGGGCTGTGTCGAGTTCGCCGGCGAGGGCGAGACCGCCGGGCCCCGGGCTCGAATCATCGTCGCCGACGACGGCCCCGGCATGGATTCCGAAACCGCCGCGACCGCTGGGGATCCGTTTTTCAGCGGCCGGGAGGCCGGTCGCGGGATCGGCCTCGGTCTGCCCAAGGCCCGCCGGCTGATCGAGTCGAGCGGTGGCAGCCTCGAGATCGAGTCGCGTCCTGGCCAGGGCACGCGTTGCATTCTCGACCTGCCGGCTGCCCGTTCTGCCTAGGGGCACGCTGCCGCGGCCGCAAAGTCCCCCCATGTTTCCTGGGGTGCCGAGCAGCGGTCGCCATGCGGGCTGTTGGGCCGCTCGGGTGGCCCGAGCACTTGTCGATCGGGGGGGGTTTTTCTATTCTCCCAGGCGATTTTCGGGCCGCAGGCACGGGATGACGGATCATCCGCAGGTGCTGGTCGACAGGGATGGACGGATGACATTTACCGGATCCAACGCCGGTCTCGTCGAGACTGCCAGCCGGGGAGCCGGAATCGGGCCCACGGCACGGTCGTGGCACCGCTCGGGGACCGTGGCGGCCTCGCCCGGCCCACCACCGCCGCGCAGCCCGAGCCAGGCGGCCAGCCTCACCGCCGCATGGCTCCGCGACCGCCAGTGGGCCGACGGTCACTGGCGAGGCCCGCTCGAGGGCGACACGATCCTCGAAAGCGAGTACCTGTTGCTGCTGGCCTGGGCCGACCGGCTAAGGGGCTCGTTTCCGGCGGCCGCCGCCCGCCGAATCCTGGCCGAGCAGCTCCCTGAGGGCGGCTGGGCCATCTATCCGGGCGGCCCGGTCGACATCAGCGCGAGCGTGAAGGCCTATCTCGCCCTCAAGGTGACCGGCCACGACCCTGACTCGCCGCCGCTGCAGCGGGCCCGGCGGGCGATCGCGGCCGCGGGCGGCCCCTGGGCGGTCAACAGTTTCACGAAGTTCTACCTCGCCCTACTCGGGCAGATGCCGTATTCGGCGTGTCCGGCGGTGCCACCGGAGATGGTGCTCTTGCCCGATTGGTTTCCGGTCAATCTCTACCGGGTCTCCGCCTGGTCACGGACGATGATCGTGCCCCTCTCGCTGATGTGGGCCTTCAAGCCGCTCCGACAGCCGCCGGCGGGGCATGGCATCGAAGAACTTTTTGCCGAAGCCCCGCCCGGCCAACGCCGCGAGCAGGAGGGTGGCTGGGCCCGGTTTTTTCGCGGGGTCGATCGCCTCATGAAGGCCTGCGAGGCGATCGGGCTGACACCCCTGCGACCGCGGGCCGTACAGGCCTGCCGCCGCTGGATGCTCGAACGCTTCGACGGCAGCGACGGCCTCGGCGCCATCTTTCCGCCGATCGTCTGGAGCATCATCGCCCTGCGGAGCCTTGGCTGCGACGACGATTCACCCGAGGTCCGGGAGAGCTGGCGACAGCTAGAACGGCTCGTCGAGCGAGGCTCCTACGGCGAAGTCCGGGTGGAGCCATGCCGCTCACCCGTCTGGGACACCGCCATCACTGTGATCGGGCTGGTCGAGGCCGCCGCCATGCCCGAGCGGATGCAGGGCAGTTCACACCTGGACGAACCTGATCTGGACGAACCTGATCTGGACGAGGCCGACGCAGACGCCCTTCGCGCGGCCCGCCGCGGAATCGACTGGCTGCTCGACCACGAAGTGAACGTCGTCGGCGACTGGGCCAGGGGCCTGTCGGCCGCGGAGCGGCCGGCCGCTACCGGATGGAGCTTCCAGTACGCCAACCGCTTCTATCCCGACATCGACGACACGGCGATGGTGGTGATTGCCCTGGCGACCTGGCAACGGCGGCAGCGTTCGGTTGCGGCCGGCTCGTCCCTGGAGGCAGTCAGCGAGCGGACTCGCCGTGAGCGGGTCGAGGCCGCGATCGCGCGGGGCCGCCGCTGGCTGCTGGCGATGCAGAGTTCGGACGGCGGCTGGGGCGCCTTTGATCGCGACAACGACATGCAGCTGCTCTGCAAGGTGCCGTTCGCCGACCACAACGCGATGATCGACCCCAGCACGCCCGATATCGCCGGCCGCGTGCTGGAGGCGCTCGGCAAGACCGGCCTTGGCATCGGTCATCCGGCGGTCGATCGGGGCATCGCCTATCTCCGGCAGACGCAGGAACCGGCGGGTGGCTGGTTCGGCCGGTGGGGCGTCAACTACGTGTACGGGACCTGGCAGGCCCTCGAGGGACTACGGGCCGTCGGCGTCAGCGGCGACGATCCGCTCGTCGCCCGAGCCGCTGATTGGCTCGAGGATCATCAGCAGCCCGACGGCGGCTGGGGCGAGTCGCCGGAAAGCTACGCCGACCCAGCCCTGGCCGGTATCGGTCCGGTCACCGCCTCGCAGACCGCCTGGGGCATCGCCGGCCTGGTGGCAGCCGGCCGCGGCCGGTCGTCGGCCGTCTCCCGCGGCATTGGCTGGCTCACCGAGCGGCAGCAGGGCGACGGCTCGTGGGCGCAGGAGGAGTTCACCGGCACCGGCTTCCCGCTGGTCTTCTACCTTCGCTACCATTACTACCCCGTCTACTTCCCGCTGGTAGCCCTTGCCCGGGCGGCGGCCGCGAGCCTTGGGAACCGGGAGCGGGTCGCATGAGCGTGCCGATCGGACAGATGGTGGCAGTGATTCGCCACGTGGTCACGCAGCGACTGCGGGGCAACCCCCGCTATCCGCTGGTGCTGATGCTCGAGCCGCTGTTTCGCTGTAACCTCGCCTGCGGAGGCTGCGGCAAGATCCAGCACCCGCCCGACATCCTCCGCTCCCACCTGACGCCCGAACAGTGCTTCACGGCGGTGGACGAGTGCGGTGCGCCGATTGTGTCGATCCCCGGGGGTGAGCCGCTGCTCCACCCCCAGATCGAGCAGATCGTGGCCGGGATCGTGGCCCGCAAGAAATACCTCTATCTCTGCACCAACGCCCTGAAGCTCGAGGAAATGCTGCCGCACTTCCGGCCCTCCCGCTACCTCGCCTTCTCGGTGCACCTCGACGGCCCCCGCGAGGAACACGACCAGGCCGTCTGCCGGGAGGGCGTCTATGAGCGGGCGGTGGCGGCGATTCGAGCGGCCCGGCGGGCCGGCTTCCGGGTCACGACCAACTCGACGCTCTTCGCCCACGCCGATCCGGCCCGCTACCGGCAGTTCTTTGACACGGTCATGGACCTCGGCGTCGAGGGGATGATGATCTCGCCCGGCTATTCCTACGCCAAGGCACCCGACCAGGAACACTTCCTTCCCCGCGACCGAAGTCAGTCTCTGTTTCGCCGTATTCTCGACAACCCGGCTCGTGGCTGGCGGTTCAACCAGTCGCCGGTGTTCCTCGAGTTTCTCAAAGGTGCCTGGGACCTCGAGTGTCGGCCCTGGGGCACGCCGACCTACAACCTTTTCGGCTGGCAGCGGCCCTGCTACCTGCTCGACGAGGGCTACGCGACGAGCTTTCGGGAGTTGATGGAGCAGACCGACTGGGACGCCTACGGTCGCGCCAGCGGCAATCCGAAGTGTGCCGACTGCATGGTGCACTGCGGCTACGAGCCGGCGGCCGTCGAGGCCACCTTCGGCTCGCTTGGAGGCCTGCTGGCCACCGCCCGGCTGGTGCTCTTTGGGCCTCCGCGGGCCACGCCCGAGACGGGCCCCGAACCGGCCCCGGCCAGTCCTGGGCTCCGGATCCAGGCCAACGGCCTCCCTGCCCTGCCGGTGATCGACCGGGTCGCCTGAGGCCGCAGGCTCAGGGCGAGCCCGGGCCATCCCGCCGGACGCTCGCTGCGGGCTCGGCGCGAGCCCGGATTCCTTGCGGGCGAGGGTTGGAAAAGGGTACAGGCACCTCGCTTCGCTCGGAGCCAGTCCCCTTTTCCATAGAAGCCCCCCGGCGCGAGCCGGGGGGACTGCGGGCCGTTGGGCACTCCCGGTCCCCGGAAGCCCGGGCAACCGTTCACCACCAACCCGCCCCAAACGCTGTCACGACCAAGCGACCCCTGGTGGCTACCCGCGCCCCCGGGGGGACGGCGGGCCGTTGGGCCTTCCCGGTCCCCGGAAGCCCGCACATGCCCTCACTGCCCGAAGCCGTGATCGTCCCGTGCTTGTCACCTGTGGCGGGGATTTTCACGCTTGATCACCAAAGCTTTACTACACCGGTCGCGGACAGCCGCCTCACCACGGATCGCTCGGTTGCCCACTGACGTCTGTTCAAAACTCGGCGACGAGGCAGTTGCCCGGTGCTGAAGTCGCTCGCCTTTGAAACGGATCATTCAACACGAGCCTTTGCCGGTATTTCGCGTTCGCCGCACGGCTTCTGCCGCACCGTTTCAGCCGCGTACCGAGAGTGCAAAAAACAACCGAATCTTTGCATGAATAGCAGTTTTTTCTTCAGGTCCGATTGCCTAACGTGCTGGAGTGAGGGTGCTTTGGCGAAAGCCGTGGCTTGCGGCTCGTCACTGTTTCCAACACTTTTTCAACGGCCACCAATGCACTCGCGTACCCGCTTCACCAACGTCCCGATCGCTTTCCGCCGCTGGATCTCGCACCCGTTGGCTCTCATCGCCATGGTATCGGTGGCGACGGCAGCGCTGCCGACCGTCCCATGCCTGGCCGAAGATGCCGCCGACTCAGACTTCCTCACGCCGGCGTCTTTTGACGACACCCTGAGCGACGACTGGTCGCTCACGCCTGGCCAGACCCGACTCCTCACGGCGGTTGGCGTCGTGGCTGGGATGGTCGGCTTCGCGGCACTTGCAGCCTTCATCGTGACCCGGCTCGGCGATCGCGGTCCCTCCGGCCCGCCTGCCCCACTGGCCGACCTCACGGCTCCGGCCCTGCGAAGCCGCCCCGAGCCAGCCCCGCCCGAGCCCGCCGAGTCGCCCTGACGAGCGAGCCGGACGCGCTGGCCTGCCGAGGGTTCTAGAGCCCCTGCTCCCGCACGAGCCGGGCCGCGTCGAGGGCCGCCCCGCGGGCTCCGGCCGAGTCGCCGTCGCGGATCACGTGGATCGGCAGATCGGCCTGCTCCTCCCGCTGCCCCGGCATTCCCGCCCGGATCTCGGCGACAAACCAGCTGCGAAACGCCTCGCCCGTCTCGACCGCCCCGCCCCCGACGAAGACCGCCGCGGGATCGAAGACATTGATCATCTCGTCGAAGAAGAGCCCCAGGGCCCGGGCCTGCACCTGAAAGATTTCCCGGCACATCGCGTCGCCCCGTTCGGCCAGCCCGCGAACCCGCGTCGCGGCCGCGGCGATGTCGCGATCAGCGGCCAGCGGGTGGTCGGGATGACGGGCGAGGAAGTGAGGCAGCAGCGACCGCCGGATCGCCGTCAGCGAGCAGAGTCACTCCAGGTCGCCGGTCCGGCC
>CALGAS010000180.1 GCA_937959175.1 uncultured bacterium
CCGGAAGCCCGCGCAACCGCTCACGACCAGCACGCCCCAGACGCGTTCGCCACCAAGCGACCCCTGGTGGATTACGGCGTCCCCCGGGGGGACGGCGGGCCGTTGGGCCTTCCCCTACCGCAGCCCTGCCAGGCCCGTCAGGCCGATCGGTTCACGCGACCAGAAGGGCTCGCCCTGCCTCGCGGCGATCAGGCTGCCCCACCAGGCGTCGGCGGCGGCCACCCGCTCGGGGACGGTGGGCGTCGGGGCCGACGGCGGAAACTGGCTGGCGTAGCAGGCGATGCTCCGCCGCTTGATGTCGGCCGTGGACGAGATGTCGAGAATGAAGGCCGGCCGTCGCACGCTTCGCAGGTGGACGCAGGCGTAGTAGAGAATCCGCTCCGGGTGCCAGGGCTCGCCCGGCAGATCGCACTTGGTCAACTTGGCCCAGAAGCGGGCCGCCTCGGCGAGGCGGGTGGCCGCGAGATGGTCGGGGTGGGCGTCGACCCAGTGCGGAGCGAAGAGCCAGCGGGGCCGCGTCCGGCGGATGACGCCGGCGAGCGTGGCCCGGGCGGCGAGCGTGGCCCGGAGCCGGCGGTTGGGCAGCCCGAGGTTCTCTCGCCAGGAGACTCCCAGAACCGCCGAGGCGGCAGCGGTCTCCCGGGCACGGATCTCCGGGGATCCCAGCGGCGTCGGCTCGCCGTCGGTCAGGTCGAGGATGCCCACGGCGAGGCCCTGGGAAAGCAGCAGCGGGATGGCGCCGCCCATGCCAAGTTCGGCGTCGTCGGGATGGGGTGCGATCACGAGAACGTCGAGCATCAGAGAGCTCCGGATGCCGGCTGTGGTTGCAGGGCGACAGGAGGGGATCATAGTCTCCCGGCATGCCATCGCTCGCCGAACACTTTGCGGCCGCCCGCGACCATGCCCGTCAGGCAGCCCTCCTGGCCGGCATCGATGCCCTGGTCGGCTGGGATGAGCGGACGATGATGCCGGTCCGGGCGGGTGGCTGGCGGGCCGAGCAGGCGGCGGCCCTGGCAGCGATTCTCCACCGGCACCAGACGGATCCCGCCCAGCACGAGCGGCTCGAGGCTCTCGCCGACTCGGTCCTGGCCAGCGATGGCTCGCCGGAGGAGCGGGCGACAATCAGGCTGCTGAAACACGACTTCGACAAGCAGGCTCGGTTGCCGCCGCGGCTCGTCGAAGAACTGGCGCGAGTCACGGTTGAAGCCCAGCAGGCCTGGGTCGAGGCCAGGGCCGCATCGTCCTGGCCGATGCTCCAGCCCTGGCTGGAGCGGATCTTTGCCCTCAAGCGGGAGCAGGCCGCCTGCCAGCGGCCCGATCTCGACCCCTACGACTCCCTCCTCGATGACTATGAGCCGGGTGGCCGGTGGCGGGCCATTGCTCCCCGGTTTGCCGAGTTGCGGGCGGAGATCGTACCGCTGGTCCAGGCCTGCGCCGGGGCGGCGGTGCGGCCCGATGACAGCCTCGTGAACGGGCCGGTCTATCCCGTCGACGCCCAGCGGCGGTTTGTCCGGGAAGCGGCGGCTCGAATCGGCTTCGACTTCGAGCGGGGCCGACTCGATACCACCGATCATCCCTTCTGCACCTCGCTGGGCCCTGACGATTGCCGGATCACCACCCGCTGGGATGAGCGGTCGTTCCCGACGGCACTCTTCGGGGTGCTGCACGAGGCGGGCCACGGTCTCTACGACCAGGGGCTCCGCGGCGAATGGTACGGGCTGCCGCCGGGCGAGGCGGCTTCGCTGGGCATCCACGAGTCGCAGTCCCGGCTCTGGGAAAATCTGGTGGGCCGGTCGCGGGCCTTCTGGGAATGGTGCTTTCCGCTGGCCAAGGCGTCCTTCCCCGGCCCGCTGGCTGATGCCGACGCCGATCAACTCCACGAGGCGCTGCTGGTGGTGCGGCCCTCGTTCATTCGCGTCGAGGCCGACGAGGTGACCTACAACCTCCACATCATGCTCCGCTTCGATCTCGAGCGGGCGGTGCTGAGCGGGGAGTTGCCGCTGGCCGATCTGCCGGCCGCCTGGGATGACCGCGTCGAGGCCGACTTCGGCATCCGGCCGCCCGATGCAGCCGCTGGCGTGCTGCAGGACATTCATTGGCCCGCAGGGCTGATCGGCTACTTCCCGACCTACACCCTCGGCAACATCTACGCCGCCCAGCTCATGCAGGCTGCCGAAGCGACGATAGACGGGCTGGAGGGGCTGTTTGCCGCCGGTGACTTTCTCCCGCTGCTGACCTGGCTGCGAACCGAGATCCACGCCCAGGGGCGGATGCTGGAGAGTGAGCCGCTCGTCCAGCAGGCCACCGGCCGGGAGGTATCTGCCGCATGGCTGGCGGAGAGCCTGCGGCGGCGGTACGGCCCCGCCTACGGCCTCTGAGAGCGAGTGGATCGGCCGACGGTGCACCGTCGGGAAGGTCGCTCGGCTGGCATGGGCAGCTCCGCGGCCCAGGGC